>JBFWIY010000243.1:0-5290 GCA_050255855.1 Desulfovibrionaceae bacterium | reverse complement strand
TGCTCCCCGCTGCGGCGCAGTTCGGCGTTGCGCGCCCCCAGGCGCGACGTGGCCCGTCGCACCCGGCGGCGCAGCTGGGCGTTCCAGACCAACACGCCCAGGGCCGCGGCCCCGACGGTTCCCACGGCGCCGCCCAGCGCGGCCACGGACCGTGCCCCGGTCTCGGCCACGACGGCGCCCAGCAGTCCGCCCAGCCCCAGCACCGTCACGGCGGCCAAGGTCAGGCTGTAACTCGGTATACGCATTGCGCGTTTCGCCCCCTGTTGCGGAGGCAGAATTACCTGCCGACCATGACGGCTGCGTGACGCCATGGTGAAGAAGACGCAACAACCGGCGGGGAACCGCCCGCTCGGGGGCCCCGAATCGAGCCCGGGCCTTCCCATCCGGGCCGATTCCGGCTAGGTGTGCCGGGAGAGGGCATGGGGGGCATGACGACGGCGCACGGGCGTCGGCGCATGACGGATTGGGCCCGCCCGCCCCGGCATCCGCCCGGGGCGCTCCCCGGAGACGTCCCGGCGGCACGAGTTCATGACCGAGCATCCGACATCCACGGTCCAGGCGGCGGAAGGCCTGCGGCGCGTCCTGTACCCGCCGCGCAGCCTGGACCCGGGACAGTGCGCCGCCCAGGTGGCGGGCTTCATCCTGGCCGCGGCCCGCGAGCGCCCCGACGACCCCGCCGTGGCCCGCGCCGCGGCCGAGATGGCCGTCCACCTGGCCTGCATCGCCCAGCGCGCCAAGAGCCCGGCCGACGTAAAGACCGCCCTGCACGGGCTCATCGCCTCGGGCCGCCACGGCCGCCGCCTGGCCGTGCGCTTCGTGCGCGACAAGGGCATGGCCCTGCGCGAGCTGGCCCCGCTGGTGACCTCCCTGTCCCTGCGCGAGCGCATCGAGCTGCTGCACGAGCTCACCCGCGACCCCGACGGCGAAGACAAGGACGTGCTGGCCTGGGCCCGCGACCTGCTGCCCGGCCTGCGCGCCGGGGACCCGCGCGAGGTGCTGGACGTCCTGGCCGGGCTGGCCGCCCAGGGCGACGTGCTCGCCTTTCCGGTGCGCGAGACCCTGCTGGACGGGCCCTTCGGGGCCTGGCTGCGCGACCTCCTGGCCACCGCCGCCGATCCCGGCCTGCTGGCCACCGCGGCCCGGGCCGTGGCCGCCCTGGAGCACCGCGAGCTGAGCCGCGCCCTGGCCGCGGCCGTGGCCGAGCGGCCGCCCCGGTCGGGCTCCCCGGCCCTGCCGGAGCTGGTGCGCGCCCTGATGGCCGTGCGGCCGGTGGAGCGGGGCGCGACGGCCAAGGCGCTCCAGGCCATGCTCGCCCAGGCGGGCCCGGCCGACGCCGGACGCTGCGCCCTGGCCCTGGCCCGGCTGGGCTGGAGCAAGGCGGGCCCGGCCATGGCCCTGCTGACCGCCAAGGGCCCGGAGACGCTCCGCGCCATGGCCCTGTACGCCGCCCTGCTGCCCGAGGCCCAGTACCGGCTCTTTCTCAAGGCCCTCCCCGCGGCCCAGCGGCCCGAGGCCGTGCGCCTGGCCTTCGCCGCCCTGGGCCACGCCGCCCCGGACCAGATCCTGCCCTGCCTGGGCGACCTCCCGGCCGGGGCCCTGCCCGCCGAAGGCCGCGAGGCCCTGGCCGCCTGGCTGGGCGCGCGCCGCGCCGAGCACCCGGCGGGCGCGCCCCGCACCCCGCCCGCCCCTCCGGCCGCCCCGGCCGCAACGGGCAAGCCCAAGGGCCTGCTCGCCCGGCTGCTGGGAACGGGCAAGACGCCCTCCCTCACCGAGGCCCTGGAGCAGGGCATGGCCCCCAAGGGCCTGAACCTGCCCGGCGCGGTGATGCAGGGGGCGGACCTGAGCTCCCGCACGGTGCAGCACTGCGAGTTCCCGGGCTCGACCGTGCACGGGGCCCGGCTGCGGCGCATGACCTTCCTCGGGGTGAACTTCTCGTCCCTGACCGCCGCGGACACCGCCTTTGAGGACTGCACCTTCAAGCACTGCACCCTGGCCGGGGCGCAGCTGTTCCGCTGCCGCCTGGCGGGCTGCGCCTTCACGGCCTGCGACCTGTCCGACGCCGTCCTGGCGGGCTGCGACCTGACCCGCTGCCAGTTCGACGACTGCGCGGCCGGGGGGCTGCTCCTGCACCAGGGCGGCATGGAGCGCTGCGACCTGCGCCACACGGCCCTGGCCTCGGCCGCCTTCCAGGACGGCGCCCTGCGCGCCTGCCGGGTGGTGTCCTGCGACCTGTCCGACGCCGCCCTCCTGGGGGCGAAGCTGCACGGGGCGGAGTTCCACGACTGCCACCTGCCCCGGCTGCGCCTGGCCGACGCCGAGCTGCGCGGCTGCGAGCTGCGCGCCTGCACCGGCGCGGCCACGACGGAACGCTTCGCGGGCGGGGTCCGCATGGTGCAGACCGACGGCACCGGCCCGTTCCTGGCCGCCCTGGGGCTGGAGGCCGTGGACGACGTGGTGGGACGTCTGGCCGCGCAGGCCGCACGGACCGGGCGCAAGGCCAAGGCCGAAGGCCCGGCCCCGCTGCCCGCGCCCCTGCGCGCCCCGGAGGCGGCCCGGGTCCTGGACGCCCTGGTCCGGGCCCAGCAGCGCCGCCGGGCCATGGCCGCGGCCGAGGCGGGCATGCTGGCGCACAACCAGCGCCGCCTGGCCTGGTCGCGCCGCCGCATGACCGGCTGGGAGTGCTTCAAGCTCCTGCCCCTGCTCCTGGACACCGACATCTTCGACCAGGCCAAGGGGCTGGACGACGCGCCCCCCTGCCGCCTCTGGGGCTATCATCCGGACCCCACCGCCCTGGAGCTGGCCGAGAAGTACTTCCCGGGCGTGACGGCCGGGCCGCGCCCCACCGGGCCCGGGGCCGGGGACGACGCCCCGGCGGGGCCGGCGGGCCAAGGGGGCCGGGCAGGCGCCGACGCGGCCCGGAAACCGGCCCCCGACGGCCCGCTGCGCATCGAGTCCCTGTTCACCATGGGCTCGGTGGGCACCATCGCCCAGACCAGGAAATCGGACGTGGACTACTGGGTCTGCTACGACCCGGCCACGGCGGACGAGGGGCGCATCCAGGGGCTGAAGCGCAAGCTGGAGGCCCTCACGGTCTGGGCCGCGGAGACCGCCGGGCTGGAGGCCTACTTCTTCGCCATGAGCCTCGACGCCGTGCGCGCCAACGACTTCGGGTTCAGCGACAAGGAGAGCTCGGGCTCGGCCCAGGCCCTGCTGCTCAAGGAGGAGTTCTACCGCACCGCGGTGCTGGTGGCGGGCAAGGCCCCGGTGTGGTGGGTCACTCCGCCCGGGGCCGACGCCGAGGCCTACGCCGCGGCCCTGCCCGAGGCCCTGCGCCACCCGCGCGGCGGCGCGCCCCGCCTGACGGACCTGGGCCACCCGGCCCAGATCCCGGCCAAGGAGTTCTTCGGGGCCTGCCTGTGGCAGATCGTCAAGGCCCTGCACAGCCCGTACAAGTCGGCCCTGAAGCTCGGCCTGCTGGAGCACTACGCCCGGGCGGCCACGGCCCGCGACGCCATGCTGCTGTGCGAGCGCATCAAGGAGAACGTGCTGGCCGGGCGGCTGGAGATGCAGCAGATCGACCCCTACGCCCTGCTCTTCAAGACCCTGCGCGACCACTACGCCGCGCTCGGGGACAAGGACGCCGGGCAGCTGCTCCTGGAGGCCCTGCTCCTCAAGGCCGGGGTGGAGACCTACGACTTCTTTTTCGGCTGCCCCTCCAGCCGGCCGGAGCAGAGCTTCCTCACCTACCTGCTCGGCCCGGGCAAGGCCACGGAGGCCGGGGTGCGGGCCCTGGCGCGGGACACGAGCTTCGCCCGGTCCATGGCCCTGGGGGCCACGGTGACGCGCTTCATGACCGGCTCGTACAAGCGCATCCAGGCCCAGCTCAAGAACCGGGGGGACACCGCCGCGGCCATCACCCCCCAGGACCTGACCCGGCTGGGCCGCCAGGTGGCCGTGAACTTCGCCCGCAAGGAGGGCAAGGTGCGGCGGGTGCCGTTCCTGGGGGTGGGGGACGGCGGCTTCCCGGAGCTGTTCTTCACGGCGCGCAAGGCCCCGGGCAAGCGGCCGGAGTGGCTGGCCCTGGGCCAGACCGCCGGGGAGGGCAAGGTCTCGGCCCGGGACATGCAGCTGCTGGCCAAGGACCACGACCCGGTAGACCTGCTGGCCTGGCTCACGGCCAACCGCATCTTCACGCCCACGGCCCTGGTGCACGGCGACCGCAGCGTGGCCCCGCTCTCGGTGGTGGACCTCAAGAACATCCTCTCGGCCCTGTGGGATTTCTTCCCCTTCGAGGCCACCTTCGAGATCCCGCCCGCCAAGTATCTGCGGGCCGAGCGGGTGACCAAGGCCTATTTCGTGCTGAACCTGACCGCGCCCCAGGACCTGAAGAAGGTGGGGCAGGCCTCGGTGGTCTACGCCACCAACTGGGGTGAGCTGTTCTGCCGGACCTTCGCGGACCCGGACCCGTCCCTGACCAAGGACGCCACGGGGTTCCTGCGCAAGAACCTGCCCCACGCCGTGCCCGCCGCCCCGGAGATGCGCGCTTACTTCCCCAAGCGCTCCCAGTGCCAGCGGTTCAATCCGGCGTAGGGGGACGGCTCGGCCGTCCGTCCGGGCGGCGCACCTCCACGCTCCGCTCGTCCGTCCCTCCTTCGGCCTGGCCCCTTTCCCGCGCCATCCCCCTTTCCCATCCCTCCCATCCTCACAAGACCAGAGGGCCGGGCAGATAAAGTTGACATTATCAACCAAACTGTCGCCGTCCCCTTAACTCAGCTTGCTTCCGACACCACTCGCTCCGTATCCCCTGTCCCCGACGCGGCCCAGCGCCCCGGCCCCGCGCGCTCATTCTTCATCCGGCCTTGCCCATCCCCATCTCCCCAGCCCCATCCCCGCCATCGCCGTCTCCCCCCCCACTTCCCCCTCCCCCCCCGCCATCGTCCCCCCACACGCCAAATAGACGAGCGATGGTAGTTGACATTATCAACCAAGCTGCCATCCGCTCCCCAACAACCACCCCGCGCCCGCGTCACCGGCGCATCGCCCGGCCGACCTTGCGCCCCGCGCGCTCCGGCCCCTTGCCCCTCCCCAGCCCGCTTTCCGAGGGTGACTTTCACTCCCGCCGCCCCGCGCCCGAAACACAGTATTCCCCCTGTGCCCGGACAGACGCGGACGGGAACAGGTATGGACGCTTACGGTGCCCAGTGGTCCCCATATGCCCGGATAATCGTGTTGCCCATGCTCCGGGTGCCCCCGCCCGCCCTTGCCTCCCCGCCGGGTCCGGTCGACATTG
>JBFWIY010000242.1:0-5299 GCA_050255855.1 Desulfovibrionaceae bacterium | reverse complement strand
CTTCTCCCCAGGACCTGCTGAGCCGGGTGCGCGACCTGCCCGCCCTGCCCGACGTCTATTTCCAGATCCGCGACCTGCTCGAAGACCGGACCAGCCCCCTGAAACTCCTGGCCGAGGTCATCGGCCGCGACCCCGGCCTCTCGGCCACCCTGCTCAAGCTGGTCAACAGCCCCCTCTACGGCTTCCCCTCGCGCATCGACACCCTGTCGCGCGGCATCACCCTGGTGGGCACGCGCGAGCTCTCCAAGCTGGCCATGGGGGTGACGGTCATCCGCATGTTCCAGGGCGTGCCCGAGGGCCTCTTCACCCTGCGCCGCTTCTGGGAGCACTCCATCGCCTGCGCCGTGCTGTCCCGCATCATCGACGCCCAGACCGGCGGAGACGACCTGGAGCGCTCCTTCCTGGCCGGGCTGCTGCACGACGTGGGGCGGCTGGTGATGCTCCTGGCCCTGCCCGAGGTCATGGCCCACGTGCTGCACCGCGCCAACGTCGAGGAGCGGCTGGTCTGCGACCTGGAGCGCGAGACCCTGGGCTGGGACCACGGCGACATGGCCCTGGTCCTGCTGCGCTCCTGGAAGCTGCCGGACTCCCTGGTCCTCTCCCTGGCGTGCCACCACGGCCTGGGGGCGACGGGCCCCGGCCCCATGCGCCGCGCCGCCGGGATCATCAACCTGGCCGACGTGGTCAGCGCGGCCCTGGGCTACGCCACCTGGGAACTCTCCCCGGTGCCCCGCCTGGACCCCCAGGGCTGGGACTCCCTGGGGCTGCGGCCCACCCAGCTCGCCGCCATCATCGCCCCGGCCCGGCGGCAGATCCGCGACGTCATCGCCTCCCTGCTGGACTGAGGAGCACCCCGTGGACACCCAGGACAAGACGGACCGCCCCGACGACACCCCGGCAATCGCCTCCGGCCCGCAGGTCCTCGACAAGGACCGGCACATCGAGCTGCTGGAACGCAGCCTGGCCCTGCTGGAGGAGGAAAAGCTCGAAGGGCTGCGCGCCCTGGACCGCGCCGCCACCCTGGGCGTCTTCGCCACCAGCTACGCCGAGCTGGAGGGGCCCGAGCCCATCCTGACCCAGGGCGCGGAGCGCGCCCGGGACATGATCCGCTTCCAGGTGGTGAGCTTCTACCTGGCCGACGAGGCCGACTTCGACTTCCGCCCGGCCCTGGACGACCCGGCCGACTCCCCGGCCGCCGCCGCCCTGCACCAGGAGGTGGACCGCCTCATCGCGGACCACTCCTTCTCCCTGGCCCTGGACCAGCGCCGCCCCGTGTTCTTCCGCTCCGCCGACGGCGAAAGCGACCTGCTGCTGCACAGCCTGACCACGCCCTCCCGGGTGCGGGGCATGTTCGTGGGCCGCATGGCCGAGCACCGCCGCGACGTGAGCGACACCACCGAGGGCCTGTTCACCGTGGTCATGCTCGCCCTGGCCCAGGCCCTGGAGAGCCTGGAGCTCTACCAGCGCATCGCCGCCGCCAACCGCGAACTGGAGGCCCAGGTGGCCCGCCGCACCGGCGAGCTGGCCCAGTCCAACCTCCAGCTGCGCACCATCCTGGAGAGCCTGCCCGCCGGGATGGCCCTGGTGGACCCCGAGACCTTCGAGGTCAAGGACGCCAACGCCGCCCTGCTGGACATGCTCGGCCAGCCGCGCGAGGCCGTGGTGGGCCGCCGCTGCACCGACTCCATCTGCCCGGCCACGCCCGGCGACTGCCCGGCCCTGAAGGCCGGGGGCCACCTGTCCCCGAGCGAGCGCGTGCTGCGCAACTCCGAGGGCCTCGAAGCCCCGGTGCTCAAGAGCGTGGTCACCGTCTCCCTGGAGGGCCGCCCCCACCTGCTGGAGAGCTTCGTGGACATCTCCGAGCAGCACAAGCTGGCCAGACTGCGCGAGGACGTGGAGCTCATCACCCGCCACGACCTCAAGGGCCCGCTCAACGGCATCATCTCCATCCCGGAATTCCTCCTGGCCGACCCGAGCCTGAAGCAGTCCCAGCGCGAGTGGCTGGAGATCATCCGCGACGCCGGGCGGCGCATGCTGCTGATGATCAACTCCTCCCTGGACCTGTACAAGATGGAGACCGGCACCTACGTGCTGCGGCCCGCCCCGGTGGACCTGCTGAACGTCCTGCACGCCGTGGAGCGCCAGAACGCCAACTACATGGAGGACGCGGACGTGGGGCTGGACGTCGCCGTGGACGGGGCCGAGCCCGCTCCGGAGGCGACCTTCTTCGTCACCGGCGACGAGATGCTGCTCTACTCCCTGGTCTCCAACCTGGTGCTCAACGCCATCCAGGCCTCCCCGCGGGGCGAGCGGGTCCACGTGCTCTTCACCAGCGGCGACCCGGCCCGCATGCGCATCCGCAACCAGGGCGTGGTGCCCGATGCCGTCCGCGACCACTTCTTCGAAAAGTTCGCCACCCACGGCAAGTTCAAGGGCACGGGCCTGGGGACCTACACCGCCCGGCTCATCGCCAAGACCCTGGGCGGCAAGATCGCCATGCGCACCGCCCTGGACGAGGGCACCGAGCTCAGCGTGTTCCTGCCCGCAGCGCCCCCGGTCTGAGCCCGGCCCGCCCCCGGCCTGCCCCCGGCCTGCCCCCGGCCTGCGTTGACACCCGGCGGCTTTTCCCCCAAAGTGCCGGGCACGGAGCGCTTACCCATGCAGGAAATCATCCTCGTCCACGTCACCGGCTCGGACCGCCCGGGCCTCACCGCCCAACTGGCCTCGGTGCTGGCCGGGTACGACGTCCCCATCCTGGACATCGGCCAGGTGGTCATCCACGACTTCCTGACCCTGGGCCTGCTCATCCGCATCCCGGAGAGCTCCGAGAGCGCCCCCATCCTCAAGGACCTGCTCTTCAAGGGCCACGAGCTGGGCGTCACCATGCACCTGCACCCGCTCTCCCCGGAGCGCTACGAGCAGTGGGTGGACGCCCAGGGCCGCCGCCGCTCCATCGTCACCCTGCTGGCCCGCACCATCACCGCCGAGCACCTGGCCCGCGTGGCCGAGGTCCTCTCCGCCCACGGCCTGAACATCGAGGCCATGCACCGCCTCTCCGGCCGGGTGCCCCTCAGCCCGGACAAGCCCATGCCCCGCCAGGCCTGCGTGGAGTTCTCCGTGCGCGGCGCGCCCGCGGACGGCGCGGCCCTGCGCGCCGCCTTCATGGCCATCTCCGCCGACTGCCAGGTGGACATCGCCTACCAGGAGGACAACCTCTACCGCCGCAACCGCCGCCTGGTGGCCTTCGACATGGACTCCACGCTCATCTCCACCGAGGTCATCGACGAGCTGGCCCGACGCCACGGCGTGGGGGATCAGGTGAGCGCCATCACCGAGTCGGCCATGCGCGGCGAGCTGGACTTCAAGCAGAGCCTGCGCAAGCGCCTTTCCCTGCTGGAGGGCATGCCCGAGTCCGTGCTGGCCGACGTGGCCGAACACCTGCCCCTGTCCGACGGGGCCGAACGGCTCATCTGCACCCTGAAGCGCATCGGCTACAAGATCGCCATCATCTCCGGCGGATTCACCTATTTCGGGGAGCGTCTGGCCGCCATGCTCGGCATCGACTACGTCTTCGCCAACCGGCTGGAGATCGCCGACGGCCGGCTCACCGGCCGGGTGGAGGGCGACATCGTGGACGCCAGCCGCAAGGCCGAGATCCTCACCGACCTGGCCCGGCGCGAGAAGATCAGCCTCCAGCAGGTCATCGCCGTGGGCGACGGGGCCAACGACCTGCCCATGCTCGGCCTGGCCGGGCTGGGCATCGCCTTCCACGCCAAGCCCAAGGTGCGCGCCGGGGCGGGCCACGCCATCTCGTCGCTCGGCCTGGACTCCATCCTCTATCTGGTGGGCATGCGCGACCGCGACATCGCGGAGAACGGGACCACCGACTAGTCCGGTCCCCGGTCTTCCGGCGCCGCCCCGGAGGATTCCATCCCGGAGGATTCCATCCCGGGGGATTCCATCCCGGGGGATTCCGTCCCGGGGGATTCCGTCCCGGCCGCCACCCGCAGCCGCCGCACCGTCATGGGGCCGCCGCCCTTGACCTCCTCCCGCTCCGCAGGACCGAAGGCCGCGCCCTCCTCCTCGGGCAGCGCCCGCACCGTGGCCTCGTCGGCCACCAGGTCGCCCGGCGCGGCCAGGCCGCACAGGCGCGAGGCCATGTTCACGGCGTGGCCGATGATGGTGAAGTCGCGGCGGCGGGCCGGACCCACGGCCCCCACGATGGCCTCGCCCGTGTAGAGCCCCACCCCGAGTCCCGGCCCGTCCGGGTCCACCCCGGCCAGCATGGCCCGGGCCGCCCGCACGGCGCGGGCCTCGGCCGCCTCGCCCTCGAACCAGGCCAGCACGGCGTCGCCGATGAACTTGTCCACGTCGCCGTCCTCGGCCTCCACGGCCCCCAGCTCCACCTCGGTGAGCCGGTTGAGGAAGCCCACCGCCACCTCGGGGGCGCGGTTGCGGAACCGGGTGGTGAAGCCGCGCACGTCGGCCTCCAGCACGGTGATGCACGCCCGGCGCGAGGCCACGTCCTCGCCCGGGGCGGCGCGGTGGGCGGCGTCCACGGCGCTGCGGGAGAGAAAGCTCTCCAGGCGGCGGCGCAGTCGCACCAGTTCGGCGGTGTGGGCGTCGATGCGCCGCTGGGCGCGGAAGACCAGCCGGGTCAGGAGCACGAGCAGCCCGGCCAGGAGCAGGGCCGCGGCCAGGGCCGGGGCGAACACGCGCAGCCCCGTGGTGAGCAGCTCGTGCCGGGAGGCGGGCCGGCGCAGGACCATGACCGCCCGCTCCCCCCGGACCGCCCGGGGCAACGGGGTGAAGAAGTCCACCAGGGAGCTGCTCTCCAGGTTCACGGACTCCAGCTCGGCCCCGGCCTCCCCGGCCAGGGCCCGGCGCACCGCGTCCAGGCTCACGGGATTCCCCGGGGCCTCGCCGTCCAGGCTGAAGACCAGCCCGCCCCGCTCGTGGTAGACCCACAGCCCGGCCAGGCCGAAGTCCTGGGCCAGGGGCTTCAGGGCCAGGCGCAGGGCCAGGACCTCCTCCCCGGCCGGCAGGGGGCTGCCGTCCAGGACCCGCGTCCAGCCCGCCGGGTCGACCCGCCGGGCCTGGAACGAGATGTGCCCGGCCACGGCCCGCACGGCGTTGTTGGACACGCCCCGGGCCGCGCGGTCCGAGGCCAGCACCACCACCGCCACCACCAGCCCCAGGAACACCGCGATGCCGGGCAGGACCCAGCGCACGAACACGCGGCGCAGGGGCACGGGGCGATCCAGTTGGTGGGACGGGGACATGCGCCCCACCCTAGCCT
>JBFWIY010000241.1:0-5302 GCA_050255855.1 Desulfovibrionaceae bacterium | reverse complement strand
CATGCGGCAGCTCTCCTTGGTTGGATGCCGGGCGGCCCGGTTCCGGCCGTCCGCCCCCCGGCATGGCACAAATCCGCCCCCGGGTAAACGTCCCGGCATCCCGCCGCCTTGAGCAACGCGGGAAATGAGGCTATGCGTCAAGGATCGTCCCGGACGGCGGCCGGACAGCGCCCCCTTGTCCTGCGCCGCCCCGCCAACCCCGAACCCGCACGGAATCCCGCATGTCCACCCCCGCCCCTTCCGTCCCGCCCCGGCGCTTCGTGCTCCTGGACCGCGACGGCACCCTCATGGAGGACCGCCACTACCTGGCCGACCCGGCCGGGGTGGCGCTCGTGCCCGGCGCGGCCGCGGGGCTGCGGGCCCTGGCCGCGGCCGGGCTGGGCCTGGTGGTGGTCAGCAACCAGTCCGGCGTGGGCCGGGGCTATTTCACCGAGGCGGACGTGGCCGCTGTGAACGGCCGCTTGGCCGAGCTCCTGGCCGCCGAGGGCGTGGTCATGGACGGGTGGTATCACTGCCCGCACGGGCCGGACGAGGGCTGCGCCTGCCGCAAGCCCGCCCCGGGCCTGGCCCTGGCCGCGGCGCGGGACCTGGGCTTCGACCCGGCCCGAGGCTTCGTGGTGGGGGACAAGAGCGCGGACGTGGACCTGGCCCGGGCCATCGGCGCGGCCGGGGTGCTGGTGCTCACGGGCAAGGGCGAGAAGCACCGCGCCCGGTGCGCACCCGACTTCGTGGCCCGGGACCTGGCCGAGGCGGCGGACTGGATCCTCGCCCGGCTGCGGGCCGGGGCCTGAGGCGCGGCCGGACCGCCAGCCCTACCCCTTGCGGATGTTGTAGACCCCGCGCCCCTCGGCCAGGGGGGTGGCCATGTCGTCGGCGGCGTAGATGGTCACCGCGGCGTTGCCCACGCGGTTGCCGAGCAGCCGCACCTCGGCCACGGCCACCAGGTCCCGGGGCGGGGCCGGGCGCAGGTAGTCCACGCGCAGGTCGATGGTGGCCACTTTGTCCGAGGCGTCGCCCGAGGCCCAGACCGCGGAGCCGCCGCAGGTGTCCATCAGAAACGAGATCACCCCGCCGTGCAGGGCGGGCCGCCGCACGTCGCCCACGAACTCGGGCCGGTAGGGCAGGCGCATGCGGGCGTACCCGGGGCGGATCTCCTCCACCTTCAGGCCCAGAAAATTGTGAAAGGGGAACTGCTCCATCACCGCCTGAAAGCGCTCCAGGCTCATGCCCGGCTCCACCTGGCCCCGACCGCTCATGCCGTCTCCTTGGCTTGCAGAAGTTCGTCCACCAGGGCCTCCCAGGCCCGCAGCCCCTCGGGCAGGTCCGCGGGCCAGACAAAGGGCCCGGGCGGCGGCGCGGCCTCCAGGGCCAGCAGGGCCGCGGCCAGGGCCGCGTCGTCGGCCGGGTCGGCCAGCACCTGCTCCGGGGGCAGGAAATGCGAGCTGCCGTTGTCCGCGCTGGACACGGTGCGCAGCCCGCAGGCCAGGGCCTCCATCACCGCGTTGGAGCAGGCGTCGAAAAAGCTGGGCAGGGCGAAGGCGTCGCAGGCCCCGTAGAGCGCGCCCATGTCCTCCACCCGGCCCAGGAAGCGCACCCGCTCCGCCACGCCCAGGTCCGCGGCCAGCCGGGCGAAGCGCCCCGGGCCGCGCCCCCCCGCCACCAGCAGCCGGAAGCGCTCGGGCAGCCGGGCCAGGGCGCGGATGCAGGTCCCCAGGCCCTTGAGGGGAAAATTGGTGCCCGCGAAGAGCACGGCGCGCTGGCCCTCGGCCAGGCCGAGCCGGGCCCGGGCCGCGGCGCGGGCGGCCGGTTCGGGCGGGGCGAAGCGCGCCAGGTCCGGCGGGTTGAAGATGACCCGCACCCGGTCCGGGGGCAGGTCCGGGTGGGCGGCCAGCATCCACTCCCGGGCCTTGAAGGAATTGGCCACGATGACCGGGGTGGTGCGGGCCTGGCGGGCCTCCACGGCCCGGGCGATGGCGTTGGCCGGGCTCAAGCGGCGGCGCAGCATCTTCAGGGCCCGGGACGCCCCGGCGGGCCAGGCCCGGACGGAGCGCTCCCAGAACACGGCCAGCGGTCCGCCGCCCTGGCGGAACACGTCCTGGCGCAGGCACTTGCCCAGGCCGATGGCCAGGTCGTAGCCGCCCTTGGCGCGGGCCCGTTCGGCGGCCAGCACGAACCAGAGCAGCTTGGTCCACTTGCAGGGTCCAAGCCGTCCCACGGTCACGGCGCGCACGCCCGGCGGCGGGTCGGCCTCGGCCCGGGCGCAGATGAAGTCCACCTGGTGTCCGGCCGCGGCCAGGGCCTCGGCCAGCCGCCAGCCGAACCCCTCGGCCCCGCCGTAGCGGGAGAGCCGGGGCAGCAGCAGGGCGATGCGGGCGGGCCGGGACGCGGTCATGGAATCTCCTTCAAGCCGCGAGTTCTACCCGCAATCCCGTCCGCGGGCAACCGGCCGGGCGGAGCCGCGCCCCGGCCAGGCCTGGCAGAGCCGCGCCCCCCGCCCTTTCCCCGCACGGCCCCCCGCCCCGGCCCGCCGCCCCCCGCCGCCCTTGCCTGGCCCGGCGAATGGGCCTATGTTTCCTCCCGGGCCGGTCGGGTTCGCCGCCTGCCGCCGCGCCCCCCTCCCCCCCAAAAACCATCCCGCGCCAGGAGCACCGCCATGCCCCATCGCATCGCCAAGTTCATCACCGGATTCAAACGGTTCCAGGAAAACTACTTCTGCGCCGACCCGCGCCTCTTCGGCGAGCTGCGCACCGGCCAGCGGCCCAAGGTGCTCATGATCGCCTGCTCGGACTCCCGGGTGGACCCGGCCATCCTCACCGGCTGCGAGCCCGGGGACATCTTCGTGGTGCGCAACGTGGGCAGCCTGGTGCCGCCCTACGCGCCGGACGCCGCCTACCACGGCATCTCCGCGGCCATCGAGTACGCCATCCGCAAGCTGGAGGTGGAGCACGCCATCGTGCTGGGCCACAGCTGCTGCGGCGGCATCCATGCCCTGCTGGCCGGGCCGGACAAGGAGACGGAGTTCATCGACCAATGGATGAACATCGCCGCCCCGGCCAAGGCCCGGGTGGACGAGGCCCTGGCCGGGGCCGAACCCGAGATCCGGGCCAAGGCCTGCGAAGAGGCGGCCGTGCTGGTCAGCCTGGAGAACCTCCTGAGCTTCCCCTGGGTGCGCCGCCGGGTGGACGAGGGGCGGCTCATGCTGCACGGCTGGTATTTCGACCTGGGCACCGGCGACCTGCTGGGCTACCTGCCTCAGACCGGGGCCTTCGAGCCCCTGGTCACCCAGTGCGAGGCCGCCAAGCCCCGGGGCTGACCCCGCCGCCGGGCCCCGACCCGACCACCCTCCTCGCCCTCCCCGCCCGATCCGATCGCCCGACCCGATCGCCATCCTCGGCCCCGCCCCGCCCGCCGCGCTTGCCCGGGGGCGGCCGCCGGGCTATGGTCCGGCCAAGGAGCCCTCATGCCGTTCCCCCCGCCCGCCCTGGACCTCGCCCTGTTCACCGCCGTCAACCAGGCGGCCCGCAATCCCCTGTTCGACTGGCTCATGCCCCTGGCCTCGTCCCGGGCGGCCCTGGCCGTGCTCCTGGCCGCGGTCTTCGCCCTGGCCCTGTCCCGGGCCGTGCGTGGGGAAGGCCGCCGCGGCACGGTCCGGACGGCGGTCCTGCTGCTGCTCCTGCTGGCGGGCATGGGCCTGAGCGACGCCGCCTGCCACGCCCTCAAGGACGCCACCGGCCGGGTCCGGCCCCTCAACGCCCTGGCCGGGACCTGGCACGTGGAGGACGGCCGCTGGCGACAGCGCCCGTCGGACTTCGCCCAGGACAAGGAACGGGGCTCGTCCTTTCCCTCGGCCCACGCGGCCAACACCGCCTGCCTGGCCG
Organism: Desulfovibrionaceae bacterium; assembly: GCA_050255855.1. Taxonomy (GTDB): domain Bacteria; phylum Desulfobacterota; class Desulfovibrionia; order Desulfovibrionales; family Desulfovibrionaceae. Next base: position 1,424 of record JBFWIY010000241.1, on the reverse strand, counting down.
GACTGGCCATGCTGCTGTGGCGGCGCGCCCGGCCCTGGGCCGCGCTGCTGCCGCTGCTGACGGGCTATTCGCGCCTGTACCTGGGCAAGCACTGGCCCAGCGACGTGCTGGCGGGCTGGATCGTGGGGGCCTGCGTGGCCGGACTGGTCTGGCTGGCCTGGCGGCGGCTGCTGGAGCCCGGGCTGCGGCGGCGTCTCGCCCCGGGGCCCGAGCCTGACGACGATTTCTAGCGGAATCTCAGACGAATAAGCATTCCGGCCAGCCGAAGGCCGCTCCGCCCCAAGGCGCGGCCGTCAACGCCCGCCCTCGGGACCGCGAGGCCGGACCGCCGCCCCTGCGTTGCGCCGTGTCCCGCAGGACCGCGCCAGGGGAGCGGCCGCGGCCGCTCCCGGGCTGCCTCACGGCCTGGTTTCGTCCTCGCCCAGGGCGGCGTCCAGGTCCGCCACGTCGCCCTCGGCGGCCTGTTCGGCCCGGTGGCGGCGGTAGAGCACCACGCCCAGCCAGGTGGCCCCCACGAAAAGCGCCACGGAGAGCCCCACGGACACGACGGTGCCCGTGCCGGACTCGGCGCTCAGCCCCCCGCCGAACAGGGCGAAGACCAGATTCTGGGGATAGTAGCCCAGGGTGGAGCCGAACACGAAGGGGGCGAGCGGGATGCTGCTCACCCCGGCGGCCAGGTTGGTCATGAGGTTGGAGCCCAGGGGAAAGAGGCGGATGGCCAGGGCGGTGCGGAAGGGGCGCTTGCGCAGAAAGGCGTCCACGGCCTGCACCCGGCGGCCGAAGCGGCGGGCCAGGAAGTCGCGCCCGAGCAGCCGGGCGTAGCCCGCGGCCAGCCAGCAGCCCAGGCCGCTGCCCACGGTGCAGAGCACGCTCCCCCACCACCAGCCGAACACCACCCCGCCCAGGAAGCCCATGACCTGCCGAGGCAGGCCCAGGGCCGTATAGACGGCGGCGAAGCCCACGAAGATCAGCGCCGTGAAGTGCCCCCGGCCCAGGATGTGGGTGCGGAACCAGTCCGTGTCCCGCACCATGTCCTCCAGCCCCATGGCGCGCGCCCCCCAGATGGCCAGGCCCAGGGTGGCCAGCAGCACCAGGCCCTTGAGCAGGCCCTTGAGGGAGGAGCGCTCCCCGGTCCGGGCCGGGGCCGCCGGGGCGGCCGGAGCGGCGGGGGCCGGAGTGGGAGATTCGTCGGGGGCGGCGTGGTTTCGGGGCATGGCGGGGATTCGGGCGTTGGGGGTTGGGGCCGGCCGGACGGCGGACCGGGCCGCCGCGCCTGGGCCGGTTGTACCCGATACCCGGAAATACGCAAGGCGCGCCCCTCGGCCCGCCCCCGCAGCCCGATCCCGCGGCCCCGCCCCCCCACCGCCCCACCCCGACCCCCCGGCCCGTCCCCCCGGCAGCCCCGGCCCCAGCGCCCCCCCGCC
>JBFWIY010000240.1:0-5314 GCA_050255855.1 Desulfovibrionaceae bacterium | reverse complement strand
CCCACGGCGTCCTCGTGGTCGCCGGGATTCCCGGCCAGGACTCGCGGATCGGCCACCCCCAGGCCGGAAAGGGCCAGCTCCAGGTCCCCTGGAGCGATCTTGGCGGCTCAGCCCGCCGCCTTGACCATCTGGCTGAGCTTGTACTCGGCCATGACGCCTCCTTCCCAAGAGATATATTCAATCTATCAGACCCGCGCCGCGTTGTCAGTCCGGGAGATGGCCCCGCCCCCCGTGCGGCGCCCCGGCCCGGCCCTTTGACAACGCCCGGCCGGGGTGTCAAAGCAGGGAGGGATGGGAAACGCCACGAAATCCAAGCGCATCTGGGGCACCCTGGACCCGTTCCTGGAGTCCGGGCCGGTGTTGGGCCGCAAGGTGGCCAACACGGGCTTTATCACGGCCCTGCTCCAGGCCGACCCCTTTGACGGATACCATTTCTACCTGGGCGACCACGCGGCCCAGGTCAGCCTGGAGAGCCTGCTGCGCCGGACCTTTCCCAAGGTGGGGCGGCGGGTCAGCGTGCGGCCCACCCTGGAGCTGCCCCGGGCCCTGGCCGCGGAGTCCTACCACTGCTTCCACCTGTCCGACTGCTTCCGGCACCAGCCCCATCTGGTGCGGCTGCGCAACGCCCGCAGCGCCACGATCTTTCCCATCACCGCGCCCATCCACTCCCTGAGCTACGCCACCTACGCCCACGACTTCCTGCCCCACCTCTGGGCCGGGGTCACGCCCCGGGACGCCATCGTGGCCACCAGCCGGGCCGGGGCCGAGGCCGTGGAGCGGTTCTTCGCGGGGCTGCGCGCGGGCTACGGCCTGGACGAGACGGGCTTTCCCGGGCCCGCGCTGCGGCGCATCCCCCTGGGGGTGGACCCGGGCGAGCTGACCCCGGCCGGGCCCGACGAGCGCCGCGCCGCCCGGGCCGAACTGGGCATCGACCCCGAGGCCCTGGTGGTCCTGGTCTTCGGCCGCATCGCCCACTATTCCAAGATGGACATCCTGCCCCTGCTGCGCGCCTTCCAGCGGGTGCTGGGCCACGGCGAGGGCCAGGATGAGGGCGGGGAGCTGCGCGGGCGGGTGCACCTGCTCCTGGCGGGCTGGGCCGACCATGGCGACACCTTTCCCCAGAGCCTGACGGACATGGCCCGGAACATCGGGCTCTCCGCCGGGCTGGTGGCCCGGCCCGAGACCGAGCGCAAGCGCCGCTGCTACCAGGCCGCGGACCTGTTCGTGTCCATCGCGGACAACCCGCAGGAGACCTTCGGCCTCACCCTGCTGGAGGCCCAGAGCGCCGGGCTGCCGGTCATCGCCTCGGACTACGACGGGTACCGCGACCTGGTGGACCCCGGGGTCACCGGCCTGCTGGTCCCCACCCTGGGCCCCGGGCCCGAGGGCACGGCCGACGTGGACGAGCTGGCCCCGCTGCTCTTCGACAACCAATACCACCTGCTCCTGGCCCAGCGCACGGCGGTGGAGGTCCCGGCCCTGGCCGAGGCCCTGACGGCGCTCCTGGCCGGGCCGGACGCGGCCGCGCGCCGCGCGGCCATGGGCGCGGCCGGGCGCGAGCGGGTCCTGGCGAACTACACCTGGGCGGGCGTGGTGGCGCAGTACGTGGCCCTCTGGGAGGAGCTCAGCGCCCTGCCGGCCGACCCGCCGCGCAACGCGGCCCACCCCCTGCACGTGGCCTACGGCCGCACCTTCGCCCACTACGCCACCCGCACCCTGACGCCGGAGACCCGGCTCGCGGTGGGGGCCCTGGGCGCGGCCTTCCAGCGCGGCCGGGACTTCCCCCTCATCTATCCCGGCGTGGCCCACCTCGTGGACGAGGCCGCCCTGCGCGCCCTGGTGGTCCTGGCGCGGCGGCCCATCCCTGCGGCGGACCTGGCCCGGAAGCTGGCCGAGCGCGCGCCCGGCCTGGCCCCGCAGGACCTGGACGCCCTGCTGCTCTGGGCCCTGAAGCACGACCTGCTGGAGCGGAGCGACCCGTGAGCGGGGACCGGGACCTGCCCGACGTCTCCGCGCCGGAAGGGGTGCGCATCGGCCCCTCCCTGGCCCTGGGGCTCATCCTGGCCCCGCGGGACTGCCGCTGGCTGGAGGCCTGGATCCGCCGCCACGCCGCGCCCTTCGACGTGCTGCTCATCATCTACGACGGGGACGACGTGCCCGGCACCGTGGTGGACCTGGCCCGCGCCGCCGCGCCCCAGGGCCCGGGCGGGCTCCAGATCCTGCCCCACCCCCTGGCCGGGGACTTCGCGGCCCAGCGCAACTACCTGGCCCGGTTCAACCCCTGCGACTGGCTGCTCATGCTCGACGCGGACGAGCGCCTGGACGAGGCCAGCCTGCGCGCCCTGCGCCCGGCCCTGGACGAGCTCTCCCGCATCCGGCCCGAGGTGCGGGTGTTCGGCCTGCCCCGGCGCAACACCCTGGACGGCGCGCCCACCGGGGTCTGGCCCGACCGCCAGTTCCGGCTGGTGCGGCGCGGGGTGCGCTGGCGCAATACCTGCCCGGCCCCGGACGCCTCCCCGGGCTGCCACGAGTTCCCCCTGGAGGTGGACGACGACCCGGCCGCCGTGGCCTACCTGGACGCCGTGGTCATCGAGCACCCCAAGACCGCCCGCCGCCAGGCCCGGCAGAACGCCTTTTACGAGGGGCTGGGCCAGGGTTCGGAGCAGATTCCGGCGCAGGACCCGGAGCAGGAAGCGAAATGAGCGCTGACCCGAAATCCCCGGCCCCCACGCCCCCCGAGGCCCCCACGCCCCGGCCGCCCCGCGTGCTCTACTGCCTGGCCAACTACGTCAGCCACCGCCAGGCGGGACAGGCCAACATGACCGCCCTGGCCGCGGCGGGCGTGGAGCTCACCGACGACCCGGCCCGGGCCGACCTGGCCGTGATCCACGACGAGCCGCCCTTTTTCGCCCAGTACATGAAACGGCTGCGCGGCCTGCCCGTGGTGGCCTACTGCGTCTGGGAGATGGACCCCCTGCCCGACGCCTACGCCCTGCCCCTGGCCATCGCCGAGGAGGTCTGGACCGCCTCGGAGTTCAGCCGCTCGCTCCTGGCCGCGCGCCTGCCCCGGGTGGCCGTGGTGCCCCACGTGGTCCAGCGGCCCCGCGTCTCCGCCGCGGACCTGGCCTGGATGCGCCGGCGCCTGGGCATGGGCGACGAGCGCGAATACTGGTTCTACGCCGTCATGGACGCCCTCACCGCGCGCAAGAACATCGGCGCCCTGCTGGAGGCCTTCTGCCGGGTCCGGGCCATGCACCCCCGGGCCCGCCTGGCCGTGAAGCAGTACCGCGCCGACTGGCCCGGACTGGCCGCGGTGCCCGGGGTGGTCTCCATCCCGGAGTTCCTGAGCGACGGCCGCATGGGCGCGCTCCACGCCGCCTGCCACTGCCTGGTCAGCCCCCACCGCGCCGAGGCCTGGGGGCTCTCCCTGTCCCAGGCCATGGCCTTCGGCCGCACCGTGGTGGCCACGGGCTACTCCGGCAACCTGGACTATATGGACGACTCCTGCGCCCTGCTGGTGCGCCACCGCGTGCGCGAGGTCACCAGCGACGAGCTGGCCTCCTCCTCGGCCTGGTTCCAGCCGGGCATGCGCTGGGCCGACCCCGACGTGGACCACCTGACCGAATGCATGCAGCGCGCCCTGCTCGGCTCGGCGGCGGGTCCGGTCGCGGGCCTGCCCGAGGACCTGGGCGCGCGCGCCCAGCGCAGCGTGGCCCGCTTCAACCCCAAGGCCGTGGGCGAGATCATGCTCGGCCGCATCCGGACCCTGCTGGCCGAGCGGCGGGCCTGGGGGGAATGATGGAACCCGTCAGCTTCATCCTCTGCAATTACAACGCGCTGGACTACTTTCGCTTCTGCTACCAGAGCCTGCGGGAGAACCTCTGGGACGGCCACGAGATCGTCCTGGTGGACGACGGCTCCACCGACGGCAGCCGCGCCTGGATGCGCTCGCTTTCCGACCCCCGCCTGATCCGCCACGAAAACCCGGAAAACATCGGTATCGCCTACTCTTACAACATGGGCGTGAACCTGGCCACGAGCCGCACCGTCTGCGTGCTGCACACGGACATGTACGTGCCCCCGCGCTTCGACGAGCGCATGCTGGCGGGCCTGCGCGGCCGGGACTTCGTCTGCGCCTACCGGGCCGAGCCGGACCTCTACCCCCCCTCGCCGGACAAGGCCGTGGCCGACTTCGGCCAGGACCTCGCCACCTTCGACCGCGCCGGGTTCGACGCCTGGGCCGAACGCAACGCCGCGGATCACCCGGGCGGGTTCGGCCCGGCCGTGTTCTTCCCCTGGATGACCACCCGCCGCCTCTTCCTGCGCCTGGGCGGCGTGGACCTGCTCTTCCTCAAATACATGGTGGACGACGACGACCTCTACCTGCGCGCCGCCCTGGCCGGGGCGCGCATGGGCCAGGTGCGCGACGCCGCGGTCTACCACTTCGGCTCCCGCTCCACCCGCTTCCGCGACCCGGCCGCCCTGGGCCACCCCGCCGCCCCGCCCCCGCCGGACTGGGACGACCAGTACCGCCGCTCCTTCCGCAACTTCATGCGCAAATGGGGCACGCCCCCCACCCGCTGCTGGAGCGCGGACATGGCCCCCACCCCGCCCGCGCGCTACGACATCGGCCTGCTCCTGGGCTACGGCTCGCCCAACGCCGCCCAGGCCCTGGCCACCCTGGAGCCCCTGACCGGCGTCACCTACGTGGGCGACGCCGCCCTGCGCAAGGCCTACGTGGCCGCGGAACAACCCCGCACCCGGCTGGACATGAAACACCGCGTCCGCGTGGCCGGCAAAAACGAACCCCAACACGACGTGTTCGTCTTTGTCCCGCCCCCGGCTCAAGACCCCGACACCCTGCCCGACACCCTGGCCGCCCTCACCGCCCTGCCCGACGAACTGGCCAAACTGAACGCCCCGGCCGATTCCCTCCTCGGCCCCCTGCCCGTGCGCGTCACCGCCCTGCGCCGCCACGAAACCGAACTCGTCACCAATACCCGCATCTTCGACTGGAACCACACCGGGACCGAACCCGGGTTCAATCCGGCCTGACGACGAGTCAGGAAAGCCTCCCCCGCTGCGCGGGACGCCGTGGCGCTAAGCCGCCTGGTCGCATTCGCGCCCAGCCGGCCAAGCGCCACGTTGCGGCGGCCGGGGGGGCCGTGCCGGGTCCTGCCAACGCGCGGGCCGCGCCAAACGGAAACCGCGGCGCGGACGGGGTTGGGGAGGAGGAATGATGGGCGGGGATGACGTGAGCCGACAAAAAGGTCTGGGGGAAAGGGAAGGGGGTCCGGGGGAAGGGAAAACCCCT
>JBFWIY010000239.1:0-5318 GCA_050255855.1 Desulfovibrionaceae bacterium | reverse complement strand
CACGGATTCATCAAGAAACAACAGAAAACGCCCCGACAGGAGATCGAGACGGCGCTGCGGCGTCTGGACGAAACGCCCTGTTTTAGGAAGAAGAAATAAGATAATTCATTTCTGAATATGGCGGGAAAACAAGCCCGTCATTACCGCAAGACAATTTGAGCTCTCCATTACTCCGATTCAAGGACTACCGACATGCATGACGATGCGATTTGCAAGGAAACCACCCTCGAAGAGTTCCTCAAGGAAGAAGAACTCTACGAGGAAGTCGCGGCGGCGGCCATCAAGCGCGTATTGACCTGGCAACTGGAGCAGAACATGGCCCGGGCCGGATTGACCAAGACCGACATGGCCCGGCGCATGCACACCAGCCGCTCGTCCCTGAACCGGCTGCTCGACCCGGAGTCCACGTCCCTGACCCTGGACACCCTGGTCCGGGCCGCCACGGCCATCGGCAAGGAAGTCCGCATCGACCTGGTCGATCGGCCTTCCTGCTCGTAACCTTCATCCCAACCAGCGAAGCGAAAAGGCCCCCGGGGAACCCCGGGGGCCTTTTCGCTTCCGACAATCCGGACAAGCCCGGCTACAAATCCACCAAAGCCACGTCCCCGGGCGTCAGCTCGCGGCCCAGGAAGATGGAACCAACGCGGGCGAAGCGCTCCTGGCCGTCGGTGGCGTAGAATTTGGGGGTTCCGCCGTCCTTGCGGGCGCGGAGCAGGCCTCGCTCCCGCAGCAGGTGGCGGACCTCCTGGGCCGTGGTCACGGCCGAGTCGATGACCGCCACCTCCGGGCCCACCACGTTCTGGATGGCCCCGGCCAGGACCGGGAAATGGGTGCAGCCCAGCACCAGACAGCCCGGGGTCTCGGCCCCGAACCGGGCCCAGAGCGGGGCCAGCGACTTGCGCACGATGGCCTCCACCAGCTCGCCCGAGGTCCAGCCCTCCTCGGCCAGGGACACGAAGAGCGAACAGGCCTGGGCCTCCACGCGCATGGCCGGACACAGCTCCAGAATCGCCTGCTGGTACGCCCCGCCGCGCACCGTGCCCTCGGTGGCGATGACCGCCATGCGGCCGTTGGCGTTGAGGTCGCACCCGGCCTTGGCCCCGGGCCGCACCACCCCCACCACGGGCAGGCCCGGATAGGCCGCCTCCAGGGCGGGCAGGGCCGCGGACGAGGCCGTGTTGCAGGCCACCACCAACAGCTTCACCCCCTGGTCCACCAGGTGCTTGGAGCTCTGCAACGCATAGCGGATCACGCTCTCCCGGCTCTTGGTGCCGTAGGGCAGCCGGGCCGTGTCGCCCAGATAGCGGAAATCCTCCCCGGGCAGCAGGCGCATGAGCTCCTTGAGCACCGTGAGCCCGCCCACCCCGGAATCGAACACCCCAACCGGCAGATTCGCGTCCAGATCGTAGTTCATGGACCGACCTTCTACGCCACCGGGGCGGGCGGGTCCAGGCCCGCCCCCATCGTCCCCCCCATCGTCCCCCCCATCGCCCGCCCCATCGCCCGCCCCCGGTCCCCCCGGGTGGACGAAACCCCGCCGACTTCGTATGGTTCCTCCGGACCGCCATCGTCCCGCCTCGCAGCAACCCCGGGAGCCCCTCCCCGTGCGCAAGATCGACGTCATCATCAGCGTCTGCGGCAAGCCCATGCAGACGGCCCTGGCCCTGCTCTCCCTGGAGCGCGCCAGCGGACGGCACATCGACAAGATCTACTTCATCGAGGAGAACACCGCCACGCGCGGCGTGGAGGGCGGCCGCCACGACATGGTCCTCGACGCCCTGGGGCCCAAGATCGTCCACTTCGTGCCCCGGCAGTGGAACTACTGCTTCCCCATCGAGATGGAGAAGATGGGCGACGAGGACTACCGCCACTCGGTGCGCTACCAGTACGGCTGGGAGCAATCCGACAAGGACTTCGTGCTCATCATCCACAACGACGCCGTGTTCCGGGGCGACGTGGTGGGGGCCATGCTGGAGGCCATCGGCGACCATGTGGCCGCCGGGCAGATCGGCCAGTGCTGGTACTGCCCGGCCGCCTTCGCGGGCAAGTGCACCCCGGACACCTATCTGGACTACCGCCCGAGCTTCCGGGAGCTCAACGACCTCTACGTGGGGGCGAACCCGCCCCCGGGCCGCCAGGTCCGGGCCTACCACCTGCCCCGGATGCACGAGCTCTTCTTCCGGCAGCCCTGGCCCCTGCCCGAGTGCCGGGTGAACGAGTGGTGCTGCCTGGTGAACATGAAGATCGCCCGGCGGCTGACCATGCCCCTCGGCAACGTGACGCCCTTCGGGGCCTTCATCAACGTGGGCAAGCAGATCCTGGACGTGGGCTGCCAGTGGTTCCGGCAGATGCACCAGCGCGGCCACACCTGCCTGAACTTCGACATCTTCGGCTACATGCACCACGACGTGCCGCCCACGGGCCAGGCCACGCTCATCGACCAGGGCCGCTACCAGGACAAGGAGCAGCAGGCCCTGGCCATGATGCGCGACGAGTTCGGCTTCATCGCCTAGCAGGCCGCCCCAACACGAAGAACGCCCCGCCCGGCAGTGCCGGACGGGGCGTTTCGCTTCTCGGATCGGCGGTCGCCTACAGCTTGCAGCAGGTGCGCAGGTCGGCGGCGGCGTCGGTCTTTTCCCAGTTGAACTCCGGGCGTTCGCGGCCGAAGTGGCCGTAGTTGGTGGTCTTGGTGTAGATGGGGCGCTTGAGGTCCAGGCGCTTGATGATGAAGTAGGGGCGCAGGTCGAAGACTTCGCGCACGGCCTTGGTGAGGGTCTCGTCGTCCACTTCGCCGGTGCCGTGGGAGGTGACCACCACGCTGACGGGTTCGGCCACGCCGATGGCGTAGGCGATCTGGACCTCGCACTCGCGGGCCAGGCCGGAGGCGACCACGTTCTTGGCCACGTAGCGGGCCATGTAGGCCCCGGAGCGGTCCACCTTGGACGGGTCCTTGCCGGAGAAGGCCCCGCCGCCGTGGGCCCCGGCCCCGCCGTAGGTGTCCTGGATGATCTTGCGGCCGGTGAGGCCGCAGTCGCCCACGGGGCCGCCGATGACGAACCGGCCGGTGGGGTTGACGTAGATCTTGAGTTTGTCGTCCAGGAGGTTCTCGGGCAGCGTCTTGAAGATGACTTCCCTCTTGATGGCGTCGACGAGGTCGGAGTGGGCGATGTGTTCGTCGTGCTGGGAGGAGACGACCACGTTGTCGATGCGCAGGGGCTTGCCGTCCTGGTACTGGACGGCCACCTGGGTCTTGCCGTCGGGGCGGAGGAAGTCGAGGACGCCTTCCTTGCGCACGTAGGTGAGGCGGCGGGAGAGCTTGTGGGCCAGGTAGATGGGGGTGGGCATGAGGGGCTCGGTCTCGGCGGTGGCGAAGCCGAACATCATGCCCTGGTCGCCCGCGCCCTGCTCCTCGGGCTTCTCGCGTTTCACGCCCTGGGCGATGTCCGAGGACTGCTTGTCGATGGAGGAGATGACGGCGCAGGTCTTGGAGTCGAAGCCCATGGCGTCGGAGGAGTTGTAGCCGATGTTGTGGATGGTCTCGCGCACGATGGTGGGCAGGTCGGCGTAGGCGCTGGTGGTGATCTCCCCGGCGATGAAGGCCATGCCGGTGGTGACCAGGGTCTCGCAGGCCACGTGGGCGTCGGGGTCCTGGCCGATGATGGCGTCAAGCACGGCGTCGGAGATCTGGTCGGCGACCTTGTCGGGGTGGCCTTCGGTCACGGACTCGGACGTGAAGATGTATTTGCCTTTGGGGGAGAAAAACATGCGGCGGGTCCTCCTTTGGGGTTCGGCTCAATGGTCGTCCGGGGGGCTCACCTCGCAGGTGATGTGCCGGACGGGCTTGTTGTGCTTATCGGCGATGATGACCCGGGCCTTATGGCCGGGGGCCTCGTCGGCGTCGAGCCAGCAGTAGGCGGCCACGATGACGCGCTGCCCCACCGAGCCCTTGTGGGCCGCCGCGCCGTTGAGCCCGATCTGGCCGGGCGCGCCGGGGATGGCGTAGGTGGTCAGCCGCTCGCCGTTGTCCATGTTGTACACGTCGATCCGCTCGAAGGGCAAGATGCCCACGGCCTGCATGAGGTCCGGGTCGATGGACAGGCTGCCCTCGTAGTCGGGGCTGGCGGTGGTGATGCTGGCCCCGTGGATCTTGGCGCTCAGAAAACAGCGCGTCGGCATATCTACACCTCCAGCACCATATTGTCTATGAGCCGGGCGCGGCGGAGCTGGACGGCCACGGCGGCCAGGGCGCGGCCCTTGATGCGGGGGACCGGGACGATGTCGTCGCAGTCCACGATTTCGGCATAGTCGATGCGGCCCAGGGGGAGGCGCTCGGCCAGGTGTTCGCGGAAGGCGGCCAGCAGGACGGCGCTGTCGGCCTGGCCTGCGGCGGCCATGGCGCGGAGCTTTTCCAGGCCGGCGTGGATCTCGGGGGCCTGGGCGCGCTCCTCCGGGTCCAGGAAGACGTTGCGGGAGCTCAGGGCCAGGCCGTCGGCCTCGCGCACGATGGGCTGGCCCACCAGCTCCACGTCGAAGTCCAGGTCGCGCACCATGCGGCGCAGGATGGCCAGCTGCTGCCAGTCCTTCTGCCCGAACACGGCCACGTCCGCCGCGGTCAGGTGGAAGAGCTTGGCCACCACGGTGCACACGCCGCGGAAGTGGATGGGGCGCTGGGCCCCGCAGAGGTGGCGGCCCAGGGCCGGGACCTCGATCCAGGCGGCGTGGTTCTCGGCGTACATGGCGCCGGGCTCGGGGGCGAAGAGCAGGTCCACCCCGTGCTCGGCGGCCAGGGCGCTGTCGTGGTCCAGGTCGCGGGGGTAGCGGTCCAGGTCCTCGGTGGGCCCGAACTGGGTGGGGTTGACGAAGAGGGAGACGACGACGCGGTCGGCCAGGGTGCGGGCGCGGTCCATGAGGGCCAGATGGCCGGCATGGAAATAGCCCATGGTGGGGACCAGCGCCACGCGCCGGCCCTCGGCGCGCCAGGCGCGGGTGCGCCGCCGCAGTTCCTTGGGGTCGTGGATGATGTCCATAGGTCACCTCGGGGAGATCGGGCTACCTTTTTTTATCCGGGTTGTCCACATTGCCCGGGGGCGCTCTCTTGTGCAACGGCGCGGGGGCGGATAGGATGAATGCCCATGAGCCGACACGACGATCTGACCCCCGCCGGGCTGCCCCTGACCACCCAGGACCTCATCGACTTCGAGCACACCCTCAAGGACGCCATGGCGGCCTTTCTGGGGTTCAGCTCGTACAGCCTGTTCTTTCCGCAGTCGCTGCCCGAGCCGCTGCGGCGCAAAGGGCGCGAGCCGCAGTACCTGCCG
>JBFWIY010000238.1:0-5322 GCA_050255855.1 Desulfovibrionaceae bacterium | reverse complement strand
GGCTCGGCCGTAGCCGCCGGGTTCCGGGAGGAAATATCAGCCCTGGGAGCGGCGCTGCAGGAAAATAGTCACGCTCCGGTTGTAGGTGCGCTCTTCTTCCTTGGTGAAGTTACAGGCAGGCAGCTCCCCACGCATCCGGTGGTAATGCAGGCATTCGCAGCACAGGCCGTGCTTGTCGCAGGTGGCGGTGCAGGTGCAGTAGGTTTCGTTGATCTTGGCCCGCGGGCACTGGTCTTTCTTGCGCATGATGTTCCTCAAAAACGGGTGGGGGAATGGGTGCACCGAGGCAGGACCATAGAAAAGCGTCGGCCCGTTGTCAATGGGCCAACGACCGGATGTCGACACACAACACTCCGGATATACTTATTAAGTACGGCCAGCCCTCGTTCCGGAGGGCGCTCCGAGTTGTCTTTGCCCGAAATTGAAGGTATACGGATTACTTTGCGCGTTCAGACACTTCAGCCCCCTCTTCGGCATGAAAACGACCTGGCGAAATGCATTCCTCAAGGCCCCGGGCTACCCGTTCCGCCTCCGGAGCGGTCGCCCCGCCCCGGCGCGCATCGCCCGCCTGGAGGAGCTGAAGACCGCCCTGGACTGGGCCCACATCAAGATCGGCCTGCTCAAGCCCTTTGCCGAGCGCGCGGACTATCCCCTGGTGGAGGCGCGCGAGCTGCTGCCCTCCTTCGACGTGGACCTGTTCGAGTACCGCCGCCTGCCCGGGTTCAGCCTGGTGGCCTTTGAACGGCCCCTGGACCACTTCCGGGAGATCTTCCAGTACGACATCCTCCACCCCATGCAGGAGCGCCCGGCGGACCGGGCCTGCTGCCTGGAGGACTGCGTGGTCTCCGGCAACCTCCAGACCCTGGCCTCGCGCCTGCCCCGCCACCGCCACGCCGACCTGGAGCGCCGCGCCGCCGAACTCGACGTCTGCGCCCTGGAGAACTACGTGGACCTGCTGCCCGACCTGCTCCACGTGGAGCGCGGCCAGGTCATGGCCCTGGACGCCACGGACCACTTCTGCCTGGCGGGCATCTTCGCCTCCTTCCCCTCGGACCTGGACGCCGAGCTCAAGCGCTTCGGCATGCGCATCGGCAAGTTCAAGGCCGGGGACAACGCCCGCTACGAGTGCAACCGGCTCTTCGTCTACCAGTTCCTCATGGAGCTTTACGGCTTCCCCATCGTCTCGGAGCGGCGCACCTCCGCGGCCCTGTTCGCCCGGCGGCTCATGCGCACCGGGGAGCGCTTCCTGGTGCGGGTGCTGGGGCAGTCGGACCGCACCATCACCACCCTCAGCTCCCTGGAGGGCGCGCGCCACTACCCGCGCGTGGAGAAGATCGCCCTGGTGCAGGTGCCCGAGGCCCAGACCCAGACCCTGCGCGAGCTCGACGAGGGAGGCTTCCTGGTGGACCGCGAGCGCCGCGTGATCATCCTGCGCGTGCGCTACCAGCAGCACCGCTACAATCCCAAAAACATCCAGGAGGACCGAGCCCTCTCCGTCATCGCCCAGGAGGTCATCCACCCCCAGAACGGCCGCGTGCTGGCCGGGCTGAACATCATCCAGGACACCTCCAACATGCTGCTGGTGCTCAACGACATCGTGCGTGGGGAGTACCGCGGGGTCATGGCCTACCAGCGCAACGAGGTGCTCACCAGCACCGAGCGCCCCGAGGACCGGCTCAAGTTCCTGTCCGCCTGGCTGACCAAGCACCAGCGGCGCATCATGGCCTATTCCGCGGAGTTCCACGGCAAGCTGGTGTCCGTGCTGGACAGCTACCTGCTCTCCCCTGCCAATTTCGAGCAGTTCGAGCGCCATCCCGAGCTGCACCGCGAGGTCTGGGAGCGCATCCGGCGCATCCGCCAGTCCCGCACCGTGCGCACCCTGCAGGAGGCGGCGCGGGGACGCGGCGTGGGCGGCGAGCCCCTGTCCTACCTGGACCGCCTCAAACTCATGACCGCCATCCTGAAGGCCCTGCGCGACGAGGGGAGCGACCTGGACCCCAAGCTGCGCCGGACCGCCCTGGACATCTGCCGACACACCCTGGGGGACGGCTACCTGCACCGGGCCTATCTGGCCCCGGCGCCGGAGGACCTGACCCCGTATGGACGCGACGTGCGCGCCGCCGCCCGGCGGCTGGAAGAGCTGACCCAGGCCTGCGACGACCCCGCCCCGGCGCGCCCCGACCCCACCGACCAACCCAAGGAGACCTCCCATGTCTGACGCCTCGACCCCCGTTCTCACCACGCCTCTCACCGACTGGCACCGCGCGGCCGGGGCCAAGATGGCCCCCTTCGGCGGCTTCGACATGCCCATCCAGTACTCCGGCATCCTGGCCGAGCACGAGCACACCCGCACCCGGGCCGCCGTGTTCGACATCTGCCACATGGGCGAGTTCCGCATCACCGGGCCCAAGGCCGCGGCCGCCCTGGAGGGCCTGCTCACCCAGCGGGTGGACACGCTCGCCCCGGGCAAGTGCCGCTACGGGTTCATCCTCAACCCCTCGGGCGGCATCCTGGACGACTGCATCCTCTACCGCCTGGCCGAGGCCGAGTTCATGCTGGTGGTCAACGCCGCCTGCCGGGTCAAGGACCGGGAATGGCTGGCCCCGCGCCTGGGCCCCGGGGCGGAGCTGGACGATGTGAGCGACGTCACCGGCAAGATCGACCTCCAGGGCCCCCAGTCCATCGACGTGCTGGAGGCCGTGCTGGGCTCGGGCTGGCGTGACCTGAAATACTTCAACTTCCGCGCCGCGAGCTTCGACGGCGCGCCCCTCACCGTGAGCCGCACGGGCTACACCGGCGAACTGGGCTACGAGCTCTACCTGCCCGCGGACAAGGTGCTCACCCTGTGGGAGGCCCTGCTGGCCCGGCCCGAGGTGGTCCCGGCCGGCCTCGGCGCGCGCGACACCCTGCGCCTGGAGGCCGGGCTGCCCCTCTACGGCCAGGACCTGGACGAGGACCACACCCCGGTGGAGGCGGGCTACGGGGCCATGGCGGCCAAGACGGCGGAATTCGTGGGCAAGGCCGGGCTCGCCCGGGTGCGCGAGCGTCTGGTGGCCCTGACCCTGGAGGGCCGCCGCGCCGCCCGGCACCTGGACCGGGTCATGGTGGACGACTGCGAGGTGGGCCACATCACCAGCGGGTCCTTCGCCCCCAGCCTGGGGCACCCGGTGGCCCTGGCCTGGATCCACGCGGATTCGGCCGAGGCCGAGACCTTCGCCGTGCGCGCCGCCCGGGCCGAGCTCATCGCCCGGCGCACGGCCCTGCCCTTCTACGACAAGGGCTCCGTGCGCATGGCGCTCTAGGCTGCGCCGGACTCCGGCGACAGGGATTCGAGGGCCGAGGCCAGGCGTTGCCGGGCCTCGGCCCTGGCGTTTTCGTCCAGCTCGCCCTCGGGCAGGATCAGGGGGGTCCCGACGCGCACGGCGCAGCGGGTGAAGGGATACGGGGCCTCGAAGCGGTCCCAGGACTTGGCGAAGACCCACTTGCCCGCGGGAAAGGCGCGGACGGGAAAAATGGCCGCCCCGGCCCGCTGGGCCGCGAAGAGGATGCCGTCCTTGACCTCGTGGCGCGGGCCGCGCGGGCCGTCCACGGTGAAGATGCCGATGCGGCCCTCGCGCTCCATGCGCCGCTTCACCGTGAGCAGGGCGCGCACCCCGCCCCGGGTGCTGGAGCCCCGCGCCGTGGCGTGGCCCAGGCGCTCCAGGATGCGGGCGATGAACTCGCCGTCCCGGCTCTGGCTCACCACGGTGATGAAGGGCTCGGTCTTGCGCATCCCCCAGGCGGTCAGGGCGAAGAGTTCGCTGTGCCACAGGGCCAGGCAGCAGGGGCGGCCCGTGGCGCGCATGGCCTGCACCTTGGCCCACTGCCCGGCGTCGTCGTAGCGCAGGCTCCGGCCCCAGAGCCGGAAGAGCGCGGCGGCCGCAGGGGCCAGGCGGGCGAGGTCGAGGTGCATGGCCCTGTCTACCGGCCCGGGCCCGGCCTGGCAAGCCCCGGGCCGGGATGGGCCATTCCGGCATCTTCCGCGCCCCCCACACGCCCGCATACACCCGCCCCCACGCCTCCTCGGCCCGCCCCGTCCGCGCCCGCGCGCGCCCATTGACCCCCGTGCCGGGATGTGCTTGTTCTCCATGAGGAGGATCGACATGTCCGATACGAAACTCGACTGCACCGGCCTGCCCTGTCCGCAGCCGGTGCTCAAATGCCGGCAGAGCGTGGACGCCGAGGCCCCGGCCCGACTGGTGGTGATGGTGGACAACGAGCCCGCCCGGGACAACGTGAGCCGCTACCTGGGCACCCGCGGCTACGCCACCACGGCCACGGAGGCCGGCGGCATCTGGACGGTGACGGCCACGGCGGCCGCCGCGCCGGACGCCCCCGCCCCGGCCGCGGAATGCCCCACCTGCCGGGTGCTCGGCGAGGCCGAGCTGGACCGCGCCGCCCGCACCACCGCGGTCTTCCTCACCGCGGACCGCATGGGCCGGGGGGACGACGAACTGGGCGCCAAGCTCATGGGCAACTTCCTGGCCACCCTGCCCGAACTGGGCCCCGGCCTCACCCGCATGATCCTGGTGAACTCCGCCGTGAAGCTGGCCTGCGAGGGCTCCCCCTGCCTGGACAAACTCCTGGCCCTGGCCGAGGCCGGGGTGCAGATCCTGGTCTGCGGCACCTGCCTGGGCCACTTCGGCCTGCTGGAGCGCAAGCGCGTGGGCGAGACCACCAACATGCTGGACGTGGTCACCGGCCTGGACATGGCCGACAAGGTCATCCAGGTTTAGCTTTGAGCCAACATATCTCGCTCATTGATGAAATCCATACTCTCGACAAGCTCTAGCACCCGCGGTAGAGCTTTTCTAGAATGCTGCGCGACAAGGAAAAATCGTCAATGATACGAGAAGATGCCCCCAGCAGTCCGGCCGATCCGGTGCGCATCAACAAATACCTGGCCGCCTGCGGGGTGGCCTCCCGGCGCGGGGCGGACGAACTCATCGCCCGGGGCGAGGTGCGGCTCAACGGGGCCGTGGTCACCAGCCCGGGCGTCAAGATCCGGCCGGGGGTGGACCGGCTGGAGGTCTCGGGGCGCGAGGTGCGCCCCGCGGCCGGGCCGGAGCTCACCCTGCTGCTGCACAAGCCCGTGGAGGTGGTCACCACCCTGCGCGACCCGCAGGGGCGGCGCACGGTGCTGGACCTGCTGCCGCCGGAGGTGCAGGCCCGCCGCCCGGCCCCGGTGGGGCGGCTGGATTACTTTTCCGAGGGCCTGCTGCTCCTCACCACCGACGGGGACCCCTGCCACCGCCTGACCCATCCCAGCCGCCACGTGGACAA
>JBFWIY010000237.1:0-5302 GCA_050255855.1 Desulfovibrionaceae bacterium | reverse complement strand
AGGCATTGGGAAGACATGGGCTATCCTATTACTCTGGTGGCATTATACGACAATCTGGAGCGAGTGGCCCTACGAAAAGTCTTGAAGGGATGTTGAGATCGAAAGACCTGATTGGGGTAGAGACTGAATTTGCCAGAGCCATAGGCAACATTGAATCCGACCCACCAGCTAGCCTTACGGCAGCATGTGCCATCATTGAGTCACTGTGCAAATTTTACATCGAAGATGCCGGGCTAGAGATGCCAAAAGATCAGACGGTGAAACCGTTATGGAATACGGTCAGGGTACATCTCGGCATGACTCCAGAAACTATCGCAGATCAAGACCTACTGAAGATCATAACCGGCCTAAGCTCAATCGTTGATGGATTGGGGGCATTTCGCTCTCACGTTGGATCAGCACACGGGCACGGATTCGAGCGATATGACTTGAAACCCCGCCATGTTCGGCTGGCGGTACATGCGGCACACACACTTACTACATTCATCCTCGAAACTTGGGATGAGCAGGGCAAGAAGGCGGCCAAGCCGAAATGACCTTGCCAACTGCTACCCCAAACTGGTACACCGAGGGTCACACCGGAAGGCAAAAAGCCGTGTGATTCCAAGGCGTGAGGTGGGTGACACAGGAATCCCCCCCTCGGCACCACACAGAGCGTAAGCCCTTGGAATCGCGTAAGCGGTCCAAGGGCTTCTTCTTTTGTTTTCCCAACTGGTACACCGCGCTGGTACGCCGGGAGGCATGAAGGGCCAGGCCGCACCCGGCCGTGACCGCCAGGATCCGCCCCGGGGGAGACGGCCGGGCGTCGGCCCGGGCTCAGCCCCGGCGCGCGGCGCGGGCCAGCAGGCCGTGCAGGACCCGCTCCAGGTCGCGCAGCTCCACCGGCTTGGAGAGGTAGGTGTCCATGCCCGCGGCCAGGAACTCCTCCCGATCGCCGGGCATGGCGTGGGCGGTCATGGCCACGATGGGGATGCGGGCCTTGGCCCCCAGCTCCTTGGTGGAGGCCCGGATGGCCCGGGTGGCCTCCACGCCGTCCATCTCCGGCATCTGCACGTCCATGAGGATGCAGTCGAAGTCCTCGGCGGCCAGCCGCTCCAGGGCCTGGCGGCCCGTGCCCGCCCCGGCGGGGATGCAGCCCAGCCGCTCCAGGAAACGCGTGGCCGTGAGCTGGTTCACCCGGTCGTCCTCGGCCACCAGGACCCGCAGGCCCTGGAGCGGGCGCGGCCGCGCGCCGTTCTGGGCCCCGTCCTCGGCCGGGGTCTTGAGCAGGGTCCGGCCGCAGCTCAGGGTGACGTAGAAGGTCGTGCCCACCCCGGACTCGCTGTCCAGACAGACCGACCCGCCCATGAGCCGGGCCAGGTTGCGCACGATGCCCAGGCCGATGCCCGTGCCCTTGTATTTGCGCGTCAGGGAGCCGTCCACCTGGGTGAAGGGCTCGAACACCAGGTTCTGCTTGTCGTCGGGGATGCCGATGCCCGTGTCGGCCACGGTGACGAGCAGGAACCGCCGGGTGGGCGAGGCGGCGAAGGGCAGCATGGTGAGCTCGATGGTCACGCCGCCCTCGCTGGTGAACTTCAGGGCGTTGGAGAGCAGGTTCAGCAGGATCTGGCGCAGCCGCCCGGCGTCCGTGAGGATGAGGGCGGGCACGGAGTCGTCCACCCGGCGGGCCAGGGTGAGGCGTCGCTCCTCCACCTCGTAGGCCACGGCGCGGCAGACCGAGCGCAGCACCTGGCGCGGGTCCGTGGGCTCCTGCACGATGGTCAGCTTGCCCGCGTCCAGCTGGGCGAAGCTCAGGATGTCGTTGATGATGGTCAGCAGGCCGCGCGCGGATTCCGTGGCCGTCTCCAGCAGGACCTTGTTGTCGTCGGCGATGTCCGGGCTGTCGTCCAGGAGCTGGAGCATGCCCAGCACGCCGTTGAGGGGCGTGCGCAGCTCGTGGCTCATGTTGGCCAGGAACTCCCCCTTGGCGCGGTTGGCGGCCTCGGCCCGGAGCATGGCCTCCTCCAGCTTGCGGTTGGTCTCCGAGAGCTCCCGGGTGATGCGCTTGCTCTCGGTGATGTCCCGCGCCACCACCACCGCCCCCTCGATGCCGCCGTCCGCGCCGCGGATGGGCGCGAAGCTGTAGCCGCCGGTCCAGGTCTCGCCCGTGTCCCGCCGCCGCAGGTCGTACTCGGCGTTGGTCACCTTCTCGCCCCGCAGGGCCCGGGCCACGGCCCACTGCTCCAGCGGGACCGGGCCGCCGCCCTCCCGGAAGACCTCCAGGAGGGCCGGATAGTCGGCGAGATTCCGGGGGCATTCGGACTTGTCGCGGAATCTGAGGAAGGCGGCGAAGGCGTCGTTGAACAGGACGAAGCGGCCGTGCTCGTCCGCGATGAGCATGGCGTCGAGCAGGCTCTCCAGGGCGGCCTGGAGCCGGGCCTGGTTTTCGTGCAGGGCCCGCTCCAGGCGGCGGGACTCGGTGATGTCCCGGGCGATGCCGAAGATGCCGGTGGTCCGGCCGGCGGCGTCGTGCAGGGGACCCTTGATGGAGAGGAACCGGCGGCCGCCCACGTCCTCCTCAAAGGAACAGAGGTGGTTCTTGTCCAGCACCCGGCGGTCCCAGGACGCGATGGCCTCGGCCTCCTCACTGGGGAACAGGTCCCGGTCGGTCCGCCCCAGGATCTCGGCCACGGGACGCCCGGCCACCTCGGCCACCGTGGCGTTGGCCAGGAGGTAGCGGCCCTGCCGGTCCTTGACGTACACGGCGTCGCTGGTCCCTTCGACGATGCTGGCCAGGAGGTTCTTCTGGCGCAGGAGTTCTTCCTCGGCGAGCTTGCGCTCCGTGATGTCCAGCACGATGCCCTGGTAGCCCGTCACCCGGCCCGCGGCGTCGCGCACCGGGCAGCCCCGGCTCATGATCCAGCGCTCCGGGCCGTCGGGGATGTTGACGCGCCACTCGTCGTTGAGCTCCCGGCCCTCCCGGGCGGCCGCCGTGACCCGCGCCCAGACCGCATCCCGGTCCTTGGGATGCACGGACGCCAGCCAGGCGTTGGGGGAGGGATGATGGACCGCGGGATCCAGCCCGGCGAGCGCATAGATTTCGTCGGACCAGACGGCTCGGGAGGTGCGCGCGTCCCATTCCCAGGTGCCGGCCTTGGCCGCCTGGAGGGAGAACCGCAGGCTGCGCTCCTTGTCGGACAGGGCGGCCTCGAATTTCCGCCGGGTGGTGTAGTTGGCCGCCATGAGCATGAGGCTGCCCAGCACCACCGCGAGGGACACGGGCAGGGCCTGCACGCCTCCGAGGGCGGTGGGGGCGGCGGAGGCCGCCATGTGGGTGCTGGCGGCGATGCCCAGGCAACCCAGGATCAGGCCCGCCGCGGCCAGCCCCAGCAGCCGGAAGCGCAGGGCGATCCAGAGCAGGGGCGGCAGGAGGACGAACTTGAACTCCAGGCGGTCCGGGGTGTCGAAGCTCCACAGGGCCAGGCCGGTCACCAGGGCGAGGGCGGCCAGGTACTCCAGGGCCCGGGGCCAGGTCATGGCGCGGAGCCAGGCGGCCCCGCTGCGGTGGGCGGCGACCAGCGGCACGGTCAGCAGCACCACGCCGAAGCTGTCGCCGCTCCACCAGAGCAGCCAGGTCCGGAGCCAGGACGGGCCGCCGAAGTGCGCCAGGGCCACCGTGGCCCCGAGGCATCCCCCCAGGGCCGGGCCCAGCAGCGCCGGACCGGCGAAGATGGCCAGCAGCTCCCGCTGGCCCACGTGGGTGGGATGCGTCCAGGGAGTCAACCGCCGCACCAGCCAGGCCCCGACGCCGGCCTCCAGCCCGTTGGCGGTGAAGAATCCGAGGCTGGCGGCCAGGGTCTGGCCGGTGCACAGGTCAAAGGCCACGTTGCCCACGCCCGCCCCGAGGATCAGGTACGGCCAGGACCGGAACGGGGCGCAGAGCAGGGCCGCGGCGAACAGGCCGCTGGGCGGCCAGAAGGCCACGAAGTGCAGGGGGGCGTAGGCCATGGCCTTGCCCCACCAGGCGGCGGCGAAATACAGGCAGGCCAGGACGGCGGCGGCTCCGAGCGGGGGGAGTTGGGGCAGAGGGGAAAAAGGGCCGGGGTCGGCGCCGTTGCGGCAGGTCGGTTTCGGTCGCATGATAAGAATGATGGCTCAAAGCGGAAAAAAAGCAAGGGGGGGTATGCCGGTTCTCGATATCCGGATACGGGGCGCCGGGCGGCAGGGTTTTTCTTGCCCTGTGTGGCGCGCATGTCCTACACCGGGAAGGTCGGGAGCCCGGGGGCCGGGACGTGACCGGGCCCAACGCCGTCGCCACACAGGAGGGGACATGCCGGAGACCATCCAGCTGAACATCATGGTGGGGACGCGGTGCGTGGTGGAGCCGGGCGCCGTGGGGGTGCGGTTCGCCTCGCAGTTCGTGGGCTGGGTCCCGGGCCGCTTCTGCATCCTGCTGCCGCCCCGGCGGGCGGAGCTGGCCGATCCCCTTACCCCGGATCACGAGATCACCGTGCGCTATCTCGACTGCCGGGGCGTGCTGTGCGGATTCCGGGTGTACGTGCAGTCCCTGGTCTACGCCCCGCAGCGGCTGATCTTCATCGACTATCCCACCGCCCAGGAGACCCTGCGCGTCCGGAAGCAGGATCGCGTGGAATGCTTTCTCCCGGCGACGCTCGATATTTCCGGAAAACAATACGTTGGGCACCTGGTGGACATCTCCGCCGGCGGGTTCCGCTTTTCCAAGGACCGCGAGGACGGAGACGGGCGACACGCCCTGCCCCGGGGCGCGGACCTGGCCTGCCGGTTCTCCCTGCTGGGCGACGCCGTGCACGAGATCGAGGTGGCGGGGCGGATCAAGGAGGTCACTCTGGGGGCGACGCGCGTCGTGGTGCGCGGGGTGTTCCGCAGCCAGCCCGACGAGGCCGCCCGGGCCATTGCGGACTACGTGGCCGCGGCCACCCGCCATATCGAGGGGGCCTGCATCATGACCGAGGCGTGATCTTGCAGGATTCCAGGCGGGTGAAGGCCATGCGCGTCGAGGACAAAACCAACCGGCGCGCATGGCTTTTTCGCATATTGAATTGTCAGCTATTCTGATCGGCCTCGGGGTCCGAGGCCGGGCGCTTCACCAGGAGCAGGGAGAGGTAGTGGGGGGCGTCCGGGGCGTCGGCCAGGCGCGGGGCCACGATCTCGCCTTCCAGGCCCAGGCGGCTTACGAAGACCGAGCTTTCGGCGAGGTCCAGCTCCTTCAGCACCTCGCGGATCTCCCCGAAATTGCGGTAGGCCTTGAGCACGGCGGCGTTTTCCGCGCACGCCAGATGGC
>JBFWIY010000236.1:0-5330 GCA_050255855.1 Desulfovibrionaceae bacterium | reverse complement strand
CGGGGCGGAAGGCCCGGCAGCCCTGCCAGAGGCGGCGGGTCTCCAGTTCGCGGCGCACGGCGGCCAGGGCCTCGGCCTTGCGTCCGGCCCAGTCCGGGGCCAGGAGCTCGCCCGGGGCCGGGTCCGCCACCAGGCGGTGCACCACCACGCCGGGCCGCAGGTCGGCCAGGGCCTCGGCCAGCCAGGCGGCGTAGTCGGGCAGGGCGGGGGGCGCGTAGCGTCCGGCGCGCCATTCCGCGGCCAGGCCCGAGCCCTCGCACACGTAGCAGTTGTGGAACTTCACGTGGGCCACGGGCAGGGTGTTGAGCAGGGCCACGCTGTTCCGGAGGTCCGCGCCGCGGTCCGCCGCGCCCGGCAGCCCGGCCACCACGTGGGCGCAGACCTCCAGGCCGCGGGCCGCGGCGCGCCGGGCGGCGTGGGCGAAGCAGGCGGCGTCGTGGCCGCGGCGGATGCGGGCCAGCACGGCGTCGTCCGCGGATTGCAGCCCCAGCTCCAGGATGACCGGGGCCGGAGCGCCGTCCGGGGCCGGGGGCAGGGCGTCGCGGAAGGCGGCGAGCAGGTCGAGCTTGTCGTCCTCGCAGCAGTCCGGCCGGGTGCCTACGCAGAGCCCGGCCAGGCCGGGCAGGCCGCGCAGCTGGTCCAGCACGGCGGCCAGGCGCGCGGCCGGGCCGTGGGTGTTGGTGAAGGACTGGAGGTAGGCCAGGTAGCGGTCCGCGCCGTGGCGGGCCAGCCGGGCGCGCCAGTGGTCCCATTGCTCCGGCAGGCCCAGACCCCGGGCCAGCAGGCCCGAGCCCGAGCCGTGCGGGTTGCAGAACAGGCAGCCGCTGCGGCCGATGGTCCCGTCCCGGTTGGGGCAGTCGGCCCCGGCGTCCAGAGGGATCTTGCGCACGGGCGCGCCGAAGCGGCGTTTCAGGTGAGCGGCGAGGGAATGGTGGCGCGGAGCGGGGTCCATGTGGGGCTCGTGCGGGTTCGGGCGGGGCTTCCGGGGCGTCCGCGGCCCGGTGTGCGGCAGGGAAGCTGTTGCCCGCCGGGGGTTCTTCTGTTACCAGATGACGTGTCGCCCGGCAAATGGGGCGAGACCATCCCGAGGCTCCGGTCCGCGCCGCGCCTCCGGCCATCCCGACACGAGTGAGGAGTCCATGCTCAAACTGTTCGACAGGATCATCGGTTCGTTCTCGCAGGACCTGGCCATCGACCTGGGCACGGCCAATACGTTGGTCTACGTCAAGGGCAAGGGCGTGCTCCTCTCCGAGCCGTCGGTGGTGGCCGTGAAGAAGGACTCCCGCGGGGGCAAGACCGTGCTGGCCGTGGGGGCCGAGGCCAAGCGCATGCTCGGCCGCACCCCGGGCAATATCGTGGCCATCCGGCCCATGAAGGACGGCGTCATCGCCGACTTCGAGGTCACGGAGGCCATGCTCCGCCACTTCATCGCCAAGGTGCACAACTCCCGCCGCCTGGTGCGGCCGCGCATCATGATCTGCGTGCCCACGGGCATCACCCAGGTGGAGAAGCGCGCGGTGAAGGAGTCGGCCCAGAGCGCGGGGGCGCGCGAGGTCTACCTCATCGAGGAGCCCATGGCCGCGGCCATCGGCGCCAACCTGCCCATCCACGAGCCCACCTCCAACATGGTGGTGGACATCGGCGGCGGCACCACGGAGATCGCGGTCATCTCGCTGTCCGGCATCGTCTACGCCAAATCGATCCGCATCGGCGGCGACAAGATGGACGAAGCCATCATGCAGCACGTGAAGCGCAAGTACAACATGCTCATCGGCGAATCTACGGCCGAGGACATCAAGATGACCATCGGCTCGGCCTATCCCGTGGACGGCGGGCCGCGCGAGATGGAGGTCAAGGGCCGCGACCTGGTCACCGGCATCCCGCAGAACCGCATCATCACCGAGGAGGAGGTCCGCGAGGCCATCTCCGAGCAGGTGGACGGCATCGTCCAGGGCGTGCGCATCGCCCTGGAGCAGACCCCGCCCGAACTGGCCGCGGACATCGTGGACCGGGGCATCGTGCTCACCGGCGGCGGCGCGCTGCTCAAGGGCATCGACGCCCTGTTGCAGCACGAGACCCAGCTGCCCATCACCGTGGTGGACGACCCCCTCACGGCCGTGGTGCTCGGCTCGGGCAAGGCCCTGGACAACATCGATCTGTACCGGGAAGTGACCACGGACTAGCGTGAGCCCCAAGCGTGTCGCCCTGTTCATCCTTGCAGGCCTGTTCCTGTACCTGTTCCTGTACACCTGGAACCTGCGCACCGGGCATCTGGATGCGCTGACCGGCAGTCTCGGCCTCGACGTCTCCAGCTGGGTGCTGCGGCCCGGCAAGTGGGTGGCGGACCGCACCGGGTCCGTGTGGGAGCGGTACGTCCATCTGGTGGGGCTCAAGCAGGAGAACGAGCGCCTAGCCGCCGAGGTGCGCCGCCTGGTCATGGAGAACCACGGCCTGCGCGAGCGGGCCGAGGAGGCCCTGCGCCTGGAGCGGATCATGGGCTTCACGCCGCCGCCGGGCTGGACGGCCGAAGGGGCCCGGGTGGTGGGCGAACGCCTTGGTCCGGCCTCGGCCCTGGAGACCCTGGTGGTGGACAAGGGCCGCTTCGCGAACGTGGCCCTGGACGCCCCGGTCATCACCGAGCGCGGCGTGGTGGGCCGCATCTACCGCGAAGGCCTCACCGTGGCCACGGTGCTCCTGGTCCACGACCCCAACAGCCGCATCTCCGTCATCTCCCAGACCACGCGCACCCAGGGCATCGCCTTTGGCCAGGGGCCGGGGCAGGAGCTGGACGTGCGCTACGTGAACCTCAACGCCGCCATCACCCCGGGCGAGGTGCTGGTGACCAGCGGGCTGGCGGGCGTGTTCCCCAAGGGCCTGCCCCTGGCCGTGGTCACCTCGGTCACCCGGGAGGACCTCTCCCTGTTCCTCACCGTGCGGGCCCGGCCCCTGGTGGACCCGGCCAGCCTGGAGGAGGTCCTGCTCCTGCGCACGGTCCCGGCCGGAACCGGGGCGGGGGAGTGAGATGCTGCGCCTGGTGTGGTGGGCCGGATTCACCCTGCTGGGGATCTGGCTGCAGCGTCTGGCCCCGGGGGTGGACCTGCTGGCCCCGGGGCTGCTGCTGAGCTTCCAGGAGCAGCGCCCGCCCCACACCCTGGCCCTGGCCCTGGCCTGGGTGGTGCTCCAGGACGGCTCGGGCACCCTGAGCTTCGGCTACGGCATGCTGGTCTACGGGCTGCTGGCGCTCTTCTTCACCGGCGGCCGCTGGCTCTTCGACGCCCACAGCTTTCTCTTCGTGTGCCTGTCCGGCCTGCTCTGCGCCGGGCTGCACGTGCTGGCCACCGGGGCCCTCTCCCATCTGGAGGGGCTCCAGTTCCTGTGGCCCCGGCTGCTCACCGAGGCCGGGATCCAGGCGGCCCTGTTTCCCCTGGTCTGGTATGCGGCCCACACCCTCTTTCCCAACCGGCTGAAGTGCGATGAGCGAGCTGTTTGATCCGCGCGACAACACCCCGCCCAAGCAGGGCCTGGTGCTGCTGCAGGTGCTCATCCTGGGCATGTTCTGCCTGTTCACCCTGCGCCTGTGGTACCTCCAGGTGCACCGCGGACCGGAGTTCACCAAACGGGCCGAGGAGAACCAGATCCGGCGCGAGGCCATCTACGCCCCGCGCGGGCTCATCCGCGACAGCGGGGGCGAGCTGCTGGCCTCCAACGAACCGGCCTACGCCCTGGGCGTGGTGCGCGAGGACTGCCGCGACGTGGAGGCCACCCTGGCCGCGGTGAGCGCCTGGACCGGCCAGAGCGTGGACGACCTGCGCGCCGTCTACAACAAGAACAAGCCCCGGGCCAAACCCTTCGAGCCGCTGATCCTGGTGCCGGACATGACCTTTGAGCAGCTCTCCGCCGTGGAGGCCAACGCCCCGCGCTGGCCCGGGCTGGAGATCCTGGTGCGCGCCCGGCGCAACTACGCCTTCGGCGAGATCTTCTGCCACGTGCTCGGGTACGTGGCCGAGGCCAACGAGAAGGAGATGGAGGAGGACTCCGGCCTGGCCCTGGGCGACGACGTGGGCAAGTCCGGCCTGGAGCGGACCATGGAGCCGCGCCTGCGCGGCCACAAGGGCCTCAAGGAGTACCAGGTGGACGTCACCGGCCGCCACCTGGCCGAGCGCGTGGTCCAGCTCCCGGACGCCGGGGAGAGCCTCCGCCTGTCCATCGACCTGGGCCTGCAGCAGCGCGTGCGCGAGCTCATGCGCGACAAGGCCGGGGTGGCCGTGGTCATGGACGCGGACACCGGCCAGCTGGCGGCCCTGCTCAGCGCCCCGGGCTTCGAGCCCAACATCTTCGGCGCGGGCCTGAGCGCCGGGCAGTGGCAGCAGCTCAACGACGACCCCATGCATCCGCTGCTCAACCGCGTCACCCAGTCCGCCTACCCGCCCGGGTCGGTGTTCAAGCTGGTCATGGCCGGGTGCGGCCTGTCCGAGGGCATGCTGGACCCGCGCGAGACCGTGAACTGCCCGGGCTTCCTGGCCCTGGGCAACCACGTGTTCCGCTGCTGGCGGCACAGCGGCCACGGCACCGTGAACCTGAACCGCGCCCTGGTGGAGTCCTGCGACGTGTACTTCTACCGCCTGGGCATGAAGCTCGGGGTGGACCGCATCCACGACTTCGCCGCGGCCTGCGGCTTCTCCTCGCCCACGGGCGTGGACCTGCCCCACGAAAAGGGCGGGCTCATCCCCTCCCGGGCCTGGAAGGAAAAGACCTACGGCGAGCGCTGGCAGCGCGGCGAGGACCTGAACCTGGGCATCGGCCAGGGCTACACCCTGGTCACCCCGCTCCAGGTGGCCCGCTACATCGCCGCCCTCATCAACGGCGGCCGGCTGCTCAAGCCCCAGCTCCTGGCCGACGCCGCCCCGGACGTCCAGGCCCAGATCCCCCTGGGCGAAAAGGGCCGCGGCATCGTCAAGTCCGCCATGGTGGACACCGTGGAGCTGCCCAGCGGCACCTGCCGCCGCATCCGCACCCCCGGCGTGGTGGTGGGGGGCAAGACCGGCACCGCCCAGGTGGCCCGGCTCACGGACGAGATCAAGGCCATGCCCGAGGACAAGATCCCCTACAAGCTGCGCGACCACGCCTGGATGGCCGGGTTCGCCGAGCAGGGGGACCGCCGCTACGCCATCGCCGTCATGGTGGAGCACGGCCTGCACGGCGCCTCGGGCGCGGGCCCGGTCATCAAGGGCATCATCAATTATCTGTTCGTCGACCGCCCCGGCCCTCAGGCCGAGGCCGGACGCCCCCCGGCGGAGGTCCCCCTGTGAGCCCCATCGACCGCCGCATGG
>JBFWIY010000235.1:0-5332 GCA_050255855.1 Desulfovibrionaceae bacterium | reverse complement strand
GGCCAGGGTCTCGGCCAGGCCCTCGGCGTTGGCGGCGCGCACCTTCACCAGGTAGGAGTCCTGCCCGGCGCAGTAGTGGACCTCCAGCACGTTGGGCACGGTGGCCAGGGCCTCGCCCGTGTCCGTAGCGCCGACGCGCTCCTCGGCCCGGACCAAAGTGAAGGCCGTGAGCCCCAGATCCAGGGCTTTGGGGTTGATCCGGGCCTCGTAACCCTGGATGACCCCGGCGCGTTCGAGCTTACGGATGCGCTCCAGCACGGCCGAAGGGGCCATGTCCACCCGGCGGGCGATCTCGGCGTTGGACGTGCGGGCGTTGGCCTGGAGGATGGTCAGAATTTTACGGTTGATTCGATCGATCATTCTTGGTAACTCCCCTTGGTGCGAATAAAATTCTTATTTACGAGATTTGTCAAGAACAGAGTTCGAAGAGACGCAAAACAGCAACATTGGGCTTGGATTCAACCGCGATTCAGGATATACAACCCCTTCGTCATGGCACATCTCAAACTCGACAATGTGAGCATCAATTTCGGCGGCGTGCAGGCCCTGTCGGAGACCAGCTTCGACCTGGCGCCGGGCGAGATTCTTGGGCTCATCGGACCCAACGGCGCGGGCAAGACCACCATCTTCAATATCATCACCGGGGTCTACCACGCCACCGCCGGGGCCGTGCTCTACGACGACCGGAATCTCATCGGGCTGCGGCCCCACCAGATTCTGGCCGCGGGCATCGCCCGGACCTTTCAGAACATCCGCCTCTTCATGGGCATGACCGCCCTGGAGAACGTCATGGTGGCCCAGCACTGCCGGCACCGCGCCGGCGTGGTCGGCGCCGTGCTGCGCCTGCCCGGCCAGAAACGCGAGGAGCGGCGCATCCGCGAACGCGCCCGCGAGTCCCTGGAGTACGTGGGCCTCGGCGGCGTGGCCGACGAGCAGGCCAAGAACCTGCCCTACGGCCACCAGCGCCGGCTGGAGATCGCCCGGGCCCTGGGCTCCGATCCCCAGACCCTCCTGCTGGACGAACCCGCCGCGGGTCTGAACCCGGTGGAGAGCCGCCAGCTCATGGAGCTCATCGAAAAGATCGCGCAAAGCGGCATCAACATCCTGCTCGTGGAGCACGACATGAAGGTGGTCATGGGCGTCTGCCACCGCCTCGTGGTCATGGACTACGGCCGGATGATTGCACAGGGGAAGCCCGAGGAGATTCGGCGCAATCCCAAGGTGATCGAGGCGTATCTCGGCCAATAACCGTTTATGTGAGGAGGAGATCCCATGACGCAGTTCAGACGGTTCGCGTTGTTCGGCTTGCTGCTGCTCGGCCTGGTCGTGGCCGGTTGCGGCGGCAGCGAGAAGCCCGCCCAGAAGGCGGAAGCGCCCAAGGCCGAAGAGGCCGCCAAACCCGCCGAGGCCGCCGCCCCCGCGCCCGCCGAGGCCGCTGCCCCCGCCGGCAAGGTGCTCAGCATCGGCACCCTGTCCCCGCTCACCGGCTCGTCCGCGGCCGACGGCCACGACATCGCCGAGGGCGTCAAGGTCGCCGTGGCGGTCTTCAAGGCCCAGGGCGGCATCCCGGGCTACGACGACATCCAGGTCGTGAGCGAGGACTCCGCCTGTGACGGCCGCCAGGCCGTGGCCGGCGCCAACAAGCTGCTGTCCATGAAGGTCGCGGGCGTCATCGGCGCCTACTGCTCCTCCGCCACGCTGCCCGCCTCCGAGGTGCTGGACGAGGGCCCGATCCCCATGATCACCCCGGCCTCCACCAACCCCGACGTCACCAAGCGCGGCCTCAAGCACATGTGGCGCATGTGCGGCATCGACGAGCACCAGTCCAAGGCCGCCGTCGACTTCATGAAGAACGTCCTGAAGGCCAAGACCGTCTTCATCGTGGACGACAAGACCACCTACTCCCAGCACCTGGCCGACTTCGTGGCCGAAGAGGCCGCCAAGGAAGGCCTGCAGGTGATGGCGCACGAGCACGTCAACGAGGGCGACATGGACTTCTCCGCCATCCTGACCAAGCTCAAGAACGCCAACCCCGACGTCTTCTACATGAGCCTCCAGAGCTCCGCCATGGGCATCCCCTTCATCAAGCAGTTCCGCCAGATGGGCATTACCGCCCAGGTTTTGTCCCAGGATGCCGTGTTCCACCCCAACTTCATCAAGGAAGCGCCTGACGCCTCCCAGGGCGTGTTCTTCACCTACGGCTTCATCGACGAGAACGCCGACCTGTACAAGCAGTTCAAGGCCAAGTTCACCGAGATGACCGGCAACGACACCCCCGGCGGCTACGCCTTCTACGCCTTCGACTCCGCCACCGCCCTGCTCAACGCCATCAAGGCCGCGGGCTCCACCGCTCCCGACGCCATCCGCGCCGAGCTGCTGAAGATGGACCTCCAGGGCATCACCAAGAAGATCCACTTCGAGGAGAACGGCGACTCCGGCTCCAACTACGTCATCCTCAAGGTCGAGGGCGACAAGTTCGTGCCGTACTACAACCCCGAGACCGGCAAGCTGTTCTAGCCGCCTCCGGGCATTCGGACCCTATGCCGGGGGCGGGCCCGCCCGCCCCCGGCCTCACCCGACCAGCAGAGACAACGCCCCATGGAATTCTTCATCCAGCAATGCATCAACGGCCTCACCCTCGGCGGGGTCTACGCCCTCATCGCCCTGGGATACACCATGGTCTTCGGCGTCATCCAGCTGCTGAACTTCGCCCACGGCGAATTCTACGCCGCCGGCGGCTACATGGGCGTCATCACGCTCTCCTATTTCACGGCTCAGGGCTACGCCCAGTCCCACCCCTGGCTCTGCCTCATCGCCTCCTTCTTCATGGCCATGGCCTACTCCGCCATGCTGGCCATGGGCGTGGAGAAACTGGCCTACCTGCCCCTGCGCAACGCCTCGCGCCTGAGCCTGCTGCTCTCGGCCCTGGGCGTCTCCATCTTTCTGCAGAACAGCATGATGCTCACCCAGGGCGTGTACGACAAGTCCATCCCCACCGTGGTGGAGACCACGGTCTACCACTTCGGCAACGTCAGCGTCTCGGTCATGCAGTTCATCATCCTGGGCGTGACCCTGGCGCTGCTCGTGGGACTCAACGCCCTGGTCTTCAAGACCCGCATCGGCAAGGCCATGCGCGCCACCGCCCAGGACAAGGTCATGAGCGCCCTGGTGGGCATCAACGCCAACCACATCATCTCCTTCACCTTCGCCATCGGCGCGGGCCTGGCCGCCGCCGCGGGCATCATGGTGGGCATGTACTACGGCTCGGTCAGCTACGACATGGGCTTCGTCCCCGGCATCAAGGCCTTCGCCGCCGCGGTCCTGGGCGGCATCGGCAACATCACCGGGGCCATGATCGGCGGCCTCATCATCGGCATGGTGGAGGTCTTCGCCGCCGGGTACATCTCGGGCGAGTACAAAGACGTGTTCGCCTTCATCATCCTGATTTCGGTGCTCTATTTCATGCCCACGGGGATCATGGGGGAGGACATCAATGATACGCGAGTATAGGCGCATCCTCTTCTACTTCGTGGTGGGGCTCGGCTGGTTCTACCTGCTGCTCTTCCCCTTCATGGCCGTCAAACCCGAGGGCATCGTCCTCGGGCCGAGCCTCCACGTCCTGGGCATCGTGGCCGTGGTGGCCGCCGTCGGCCTGGTGGGCTGGAGCCTCAAGCGCCACGGCTGGCTGAACTTCATCCTCACCCCCGCGGCCAAGGTCTCCGGACTCGTCTCCCGCGGCTACGAGGCCACCCCGGGCTGGGCCCACCTGCTGCTCTTCATCGCCGTGGCCGTCTGCGCCTTCTTCGGCGACCGCTACGTCCTCGACGTGTCCATCAACGTCATGATCTACATCTGCCTCGGCCTGGGGCTGAACATCGTGGTCGGCCTCTGCGGCCTGCTGGACCTGGGCTACATCGCCTTCTACGGCGTCGGGGCCTACGTCTACGCCCTGCTGGCCATCCACTTCGGCGTCTCCTTCTGGATCTGCCTGCCCATCTCCATGGCCCTGGCCGCCCTGGCCGGCTGCATCGTGGGCTACCCGACCCTGCGCATGCGCGGCGACTACCTGGCCATCGTCACCCTGGGCTTCGGCGAGATCGTCCGCCTGCTGCTCAACAACTGGATGAGCCTCACCAACGGCCCCAACGGTATCCTGGGCATCCCCCGGCCCACCATCTGGATCCCCTCCTGGGCCCACGGCTTCACCTTCGAGAGCTTCTACATCAAGCACCTGCCCTACCTGTACATCATCATATTGTGCTTCACGGTCTTCACCATCGTGGCCGTGTTCCGCCTCAACTACTCGCGCATCGGACGGGCCTGGGAGGCCATGCGCGAGGACGAGACCGCGGCCGAACTCATGGGCGTCAACACCTTCCTGCTCAAGCTCCTGGCCTACGCCATGGGCGCGGTGTTCGGCGGCCTGGCCGGGGCCTACTTCTCCGCCCGCATGGGCTCCATCTTCCCCACCAGCTTCAGCTTCATGGAGTCCGCCATGGTGCTGTCCATGGTGGTGCTCGGCGGCATGGGCTCCATCCCCGGCGTCATCGTGGGCGCGCTGGCCCTGGTGGCCCTGCCCGAAGTCTTCCGCGACGTGGCCGAATACCGCATGTTCGCCTTCGGCGCGGCCATGACCCTGATGATGCTCTTCCGGCCCGCCGGACTCATCCCGGCCAAGCGCTTCGCCGGCCGCTCCGAGGAGAATATCTAGCCGTGCCCCAGCCCATTCTCGAACTGCGCGACGTCGTCACCCACTACGGCAACATCCAGGCCCTCAAGGGCATCTCGCTCACCGTCAACGAAGGCGAGATCGTCACCATCATCGGGGCCAACGGCGCGGGCAAGTCCACCACCCTCATGACCATCTGCGGCGTGCTGCGCGCCACCTCCGGCGACGTGCTCTACCAGGGCAAGTCCATCCGCTCCACCGGCGCGGACAAGCTCCCCATCATGGGCCTGTGCCAGGTGCCCGAAGGCCGCCGCATCTTCCCCCGCCTCTCCGTGGCCGAAAACCTCGACATGGGGGCCTTCTTCCGCCGCGACCGCCAGCAGATCAAACAGGACATGGAAATGGTCTACGACCTCTTCCCGGTCCTGCGCGAACGCAAACACCAGGCCGGCGGCACCCTGTCCGGCGGCGAACAGCAAATGCTCGCCATGGGCCGCGCCCTCATGAGCCGCCCCAAGGTCCTGCTCCTGGACGAACCCTCCATGGGCCTGGCCCCGCTCATCGTCCAGCAGATCTTCGAAATCGTCTGCGCCATCAATCAGGAACAGAACACAACCATCCTCCTGGTCGAACAGAACGCCAACATGGCCCTGCAGATCGCCC
>JBFWIY010000234.1:0-5337 GCA_050255855.1 Desulfovibrionaceae bacterium | reverse complement strand
GGGCGGCCCCGCTGGCCGCGGGGTACAGGGCGATGGTCTCGGCCGCGTCCAGGCGCGCCTGGGGGGTCAGGGGGGCGGGTTTCATGCTGTGGCCATCCTCGTCAGTGCTTGAGGTCCGGGTTCGGGTCCGGATCATTCGGCTCCGGAACGAACCGCCGCCCCGCGCGGGGCAGGCGGCCGGGCCGGGCCGCGTCAATATATGGACGCGCGCGGACCTTTCTGCCGGGCCCGCCCGGACTGTGCAATTGCCATGCCCCGGGGCCGTGCGCCCGGGGGACGCCGGAGATCGTTCACTATGTAAATGATCGGTCCGGCCAGGTCCAGCGCCCGGCCCGGCCCGCGCCCGGCCCGCCCCCCTGGCCGGTTGCCGCCTCGCGCGCTCTCGCGTATCACGGGGCCATGCGTATCGGCGTGCTCCAGCTCAACCCCGTGGTCGGGGACATGGACGGCAACTGCGCCCGTCTGGAGGCCGCCGCCCGCCAGGCCGCGGGCCAGGGCGCGGACCTCTGCGTGGCCACCGAGCTCGGCGTGCTCGGCTACCCCCCGCGCGACCTGCTCCTCTACCCCGCCGTGGTGCGCCGCGCGGCCCGGGCCGTGGCCGACCTGGCCGCCCGCCTGGCCGACGCGCCCCCGCTCTTCGTGGGCGGCGTGGCCGAGAACCCGGGCCGTGAGGGCCGCCCGCTCTTCAACTGCGCCTGGCTCCTGGACTCCGGCCAGGTGCGCGGCCCCTTTTGCAAGACCCTGCTTCCCACCTATGACGTGTTCGACGAGGACCGCTACTTCGAGCCCGGCGACACCGACAACCTCGTCAGCGTGGCCGGGCTGCGCGTGGCCGTCACCATCTGCGAGGACCTCTGGAATGACCGCGAGTTCTGGCCCCGCCCGCGCTACCACACCGACCGCGTGGACCGCACCCTGGCCGCGGGTCCGGACCTCATCGTCAACCTCTCGGCCTCGCCCTTCTGCCTGGGCAAGCAGGCCCTGCGCGAGGCCATGCTGGCCAAGGTGGCCCGCACCGCCCGCGCCCCCCTGCTCTACGTCAACCAGACCGGCGGCGACGACGAGCTGGTCTTTGACGGCCGCTCCACCCTGTTCGGCCCGGACGGCGCGCTCTGGGCCCGGCTCCCCGCCTTCGAGGAGTCCGTGGCCGTGCTGGACCTGGCCCCGGCCGGGCCCGTGGCCCCGGACGACTTCGCCCCCGAGGCCGAGGCCTGGCGCGCCCTGGTCGCCGGAACCCGCGACTACGTGCGCAAGTGCGGCTTCTCCCGCGCCCTGCTCGGCCTGTCCGGCGGCATCGACTCCGCCCTCACCGCCACCGTGGCCGCCCACGCCCTGGGCCCGGACAACGTCACCGGCGTGCTCATGCCCTCGCCCCACTCCAGCCCGGGCAGCGTGTCCGACTCCCTGGACCTGGCCCGACGCCTGGGCATCCGCACCCTGACCCTGCCCATCGGCGACCTCATGGCCGCCTTCGACGCCGCCCTGGCCGAGCCCTTTGCCGGCCGCGAGCCCGACGTCACCGAGGAGAACCTCCAGTCCCGCATCCGCGGCGGCCTGCTCATGGCCCTGTCCAACAAGTTCAACGCCGTGCTGTTGTCCACCGGCAACAAGAGCGAGCTGGCCGTGGGCTACTGCACCATCTACGGCGACATGAACGGCGGCCTGGCCGTCATCTCCGACCTGCCCAAGACCCTGGTCTGGGCCGTGGCCCGCTGGGTCAACGCCCACGTGGCCCCGGCCGGGCTCATCCCCGAGGCCATCGTGGAAAAGCCCCCCAGCGCCGAGCTCCGCCCCGGCCAGCTGGACCAGGACTCCCTGCCCCCCTACGAGGTCCTGGACGAGATCCTGCGTCTGCACATCGAGGAGCGCCTCTGCGCCCACGAGATCGCGGCCCGCGGCCAGGACCCCGCCGTGGTGGCCAAGGTCCTGCGCCTGGTGCGCATCGCCGAGTTCAAGCGCCGCCAGGCCGCCCCCGGCCTCAAGATCACGGCCCAGGCTTTCGGCTCGGGCTGGCGCATGCCCATCGCTTCGCGGATCGCGTGAAAAACGCGCGATGGCGTGCGCCCGCTGCGCGGCGGCCGGACCCTCACGTATTCGGATACGCTTCGGGCCCGGCCGCCGCTTGCGCCTTGCCCTCGCGGTTTTTGACGCGATCCGCCCGGCCACGCGGCGGGGGAGGGCGTGGGGCGGCGAGGGGAGCGGGTTGGGCGCGGGGGAGGAGGGGACTGGCGCTGCGGGCTTGCGCCCGGGCGCTGGGGGGAGCGGGGGAAGGTTGTGGAGATGGGGAGATTGGCGCTGCGGCCTGGCGGCCTGGCGCTTGGGAGAGATGGGGAGAGAGGGCTGGACGGCGGCGGGACGGCGCGGCGGAAGAGACGGAAATCTGGTGAAATCGTGGAATGGTGCGGGCCAGGGGGCTTTTCTCTGGACTTTTTTTAGATTATCGGGGAAAGTGCATTGCCCGCAGGCCGTTCCGGCGGCGGGCCCGGAGCCCCCGGCCGGGGCTCGCGGTGCGCGCCCGGTCTCGGCCGCTTCGGCCCCGTCCGGAAGAACCCGGCCCCGGCCGGTCGCGCCCGGGGGACCCGGCACAGGAGACCACCCGAGCAGCCATGCGACGCCACCTTACCCATCCCGACACCCCCGACACCCCCGACGCCCGCCCCGCGTCCGCCCGCCCCGCCGCCGCGGCCGCCCTTTCCGGGGCCCCGGGGACATGCGGCGCGGGACAGGTTCGGGGAGGCGAGGGGACCGCCCGGGGGATGGTTGCGGCCCGGCGGGCGGCCCTGGCGCTGCCCCTGGCCGTGCTCCTGGTGGCGCTCCTGGCCGTGCTGGCCCCGGGCCGGGCCCTGGCCCTGAGCGACGCCCAGCTCTTCAACCAGGGTTTCCACGACTTCGAGGCCCTGGACAAGAACCCGGGCAAGGCCAAGTACCGCTCCGAATGGCTCAAGGTGGAGCGCAGCTTCACCCAGCTCTACAAGCGCGACCCCAAGGGCGAATGGGCCCCCAAGGCCCTGTTCTGGCTCGGCCGCGTCTACGAGGAGCTGGGCGGGCGCAGCGCCCTGGCCAGCGACTTCGAGCAGGCCGTGGACTACTTCGGCCGCGTGCCCGCCGGATTCCCCGGCCACCCCTGGGGCGACGACGCCCTGCTCCACTCCGCCCAGATCCGCCTGCGCCGCCTGAACCAGCGCGAGCTGGCCTACCGCGACCTGGCCCGCATCGAACGCGACTACCCGGACGGCGACATGCGCGGCGAGGCCGCCGCCCTGCTCGACGAGCTGGATGAAAAGGACATGGCCAACGCCCGGACCGGCGGCATGACCGAGACCCTGGCCGCCACCGGGCCCGCCCCGGCGGGCACCGCCACCCTCCAGGCCATCCGCTACCGCTCCAGCGACGACTACACCCGCGTGGTCCTGGAGCTCGACCGGCCCGTGGAGTACGTCTACAAGTTCCTGGAGCCCCTGCCCGACAAGGACAAGACCTGGCGCGTGTACGTGGACCTGCGCGGGGCCGTGCTCGGCGGCGAGGTGCCCCGCAACGTGGAGATCAGCGACGGCATCCTGCGCGGCTTCCGCGCCGGGCAGAACACCGCGGACACCGCCCGTGTGGTCCTCGACCTCCAGGCCCACCAGGACCACAAGGTCTTCCACCTGGACAGCCCCTTCCGCATCATCATCGACGTCTACTCGGCCCAGCCCGGCGACGCCAATGGCGGCAAGGACGCCCCGTCCGGCCAGGCCGTGGCCATCAAGCCCGACAAGTCCGGCAAGTCCAAGCCCAGCTCCCCGGGCGACCTGCTGGAGCAGCTCGGCCTCACCGTGCGCACCGTCATGATCGACCCGGGCCACGGCGGCAAGGACAACGGGGCCGTGCACAACGGCATCAAGGAGAAGGACGTCAACCTCAAGGTGGCCCTGGCCCTGGGGGCCATCCTCAAGAAGCAGGGCTACAAGGTCCTCTACACCCGCACCAACGACGAGTTCATCAGCCTGGAGGACCGCACGGCCATGGCCAACATGGGCAAGGCCGACCTGTTCCTCTCCCTGCACTGCAACGCCCACCACTCCGCGGACATCAACGGCCTGGAGGTCTACAGCCTGAACCTGGCCAAGAACCAGGACGCCATCCGCGTGGCCGCCAAGGAGAACTCGGTGGACCCCAAGCAGATCAGCGACCTGCAGTACATCCTCTCGGACCTCATGCTCTCCAGCAAGATCGAGGAGAGCTCGGACCTGGCCGAGGTGGAGCAGGGGGCCATCATCAAGCGGGTGCGGCCCAAGTACGGCATCAACGACCACGGGCACCGCGAGGCCCCGTTCTACGTGCTCATGGGGGCCAAGATGCCCGCCGTGCTCATCGAGATGGGCTACCTCACCAACCCCGACGAGGCCCGGCTCATGAAGAAGGACAGCTTCATCAAGGTCATGGCCCAGGGCATCGCCGACGGCGTGGCCGACTACAAGCGCAAGATCGAGCGCTTCTCCCAGCTCTAGCCCCGGGGGGAGGGATTCGGAACGGACCCGGCGGCGCGCCGCCGGGCGGCCGGGCTATTCCGCGGCCGTCCACTCCGTGAGGGTGTCGATGATCTGCCGCGCCTGGTCGGCGCTGGAGATGACGAACTTGGACTTGGAGCGGTACTCGCCGTCCACCTTCTGGTAGCGGCGGATGGCGTACTTCTCGGGGCCGTACTGCTGCTTGGCCCGGCTGAACTCCTGATATTTGAAGAGCAGGGTGGCCCACGCGCCCTTGCTGAGCACGCGCTTGTCCAGCTCCTTGACGATGAGAACGCCGTTCTCCTCGTAATTCACGGTGATGTCGTCCACGGTGGCGGGCATGATGTCTCCTTCAATGGGGGTGTGGGGCCCGTGTTTCACAAATGACCGGCCCGGTCAAGGCGGCTGTCCGGGCCCTCCGGGCCCCGGGGTGCGAAAAAAACGGCTCCGGGCAACGATTCCGGCGAGTTGCCGGGGGGCGGAACCCTCCACCGGGCGCGGGAATTGGATTCCAAGCTTTTTGCATAGCAGGATATCGTCGGGCGGAGCGATTTCGCCTCCAAAGTTTGACACAACCCCCTGGCTTGGGTATGCGGCCGTTCCCTAGACCAAAATCGAGGAGACGCTATGCGAAAGTTCTATGTCCTGATCGGCCTCGCCCTCACCGTCGGGCTCGTGCTCATGAGCCTGGAGGTGGAGGCCAAGGACCGGCAGATCGAGGAACTCAAGCGCGGGCTCGAACTGGCCGAGATGCGTATCAAGACCACCGAGACCACGCTGGAGGTGGCGCAGGCCCTGCATGCCAAGATTCTGCAGAGCCGCAGCGTCCAATCCCTTACCGTGACCG
>JBFWIY010000233.1:0-5342 GCA_050255855.1 Desulfovibrionaceae bacterium | reverse complement strand
TTTTCCCGCTCGTCCACGAGGATATACTGGAAGTTCAGGTCATTGTGGACGATGCTCTGATACCAGGGCCGGGCCTCGTCCAGGCGTTCGGTCCATTGCCGGGCCTGGAAGCGGTAGGGGTTGGGCAGGGGGCGGCCCAGTTCCGGGCAGGGCATGTCGGGCCGGTCCGGGCCGAGTCCGAGGCGGGTCTCGGCGTCGGCCAGCAGGGACTTGAAGAGGGTGCGCGGGTCGTGTTCGCGGTAGGGGCGGCCGGGGGCCCATTGGGGTTGGCCGTACCAGGGCCGCATGACGTCGGTCATGGCCCGGCGCAGCAGGGGCAGGAATTCCGTGACCGGGCGTTGTTCGTAGTGTGTGCGCAGCCAGGTGAGCTTGGCCCCGGCCCCGGTGACGCCCAGGAAGTTGTAGGCCAGCCCGGCCTGGCCGTTGCACTCGGCCCAGCCCAATACGGACGTGGAATTGTTGAGGATGAAGGGCTTCACGTATTTGGCGTAGGCCTCCAGCTCGCGCCGGATCAGGCCTTCGGACCCGAGTTTCACCACGCTGGGCAGCAGGCGGCGGCCCTGGGCGTCGAAGGCCTCGGCCGTGAAGTTGCGGCTGGAGAACCCGCCGTGCAGCGGGGTCAGGACCACGCGGGCCACGGCGGTCTCC
This sequence comes from Desulfovibrionaceae bacterium, assembly GCA_050255855.1. GTDB lineage: Bacteria > Desulfobacterota > Desulfovibrionia > Desulfovibrionales > Desulfovibrionaceae. The sequence continues at coordinate 4,694 of JBFWIY010000233.1, read as the reverse complement.
CCGCCGAGGTCGCCGAAGATGCGGCGCACCACGTCCAGCCATTCCTCGCGCAGGGGTTCGGGGGCCGCGCACTCCACGCGGATGCGCCCCTGTTCGCCGCGGCGCGCGCTCAGGGGGCGGAACACGAAGGCCACGGGCCGCTCCAGGGTGGTGTCCGGCGGGGGCTCCACGGTCTCCCCCAGGTTCTCCAGGGAGGCGAGGCGGTGCAGGGTGCTCTCCAGGGTGCGGCCCGGCGTCGGGGCCGTCTCGGTGAACATGGCCCGGACCGCCAGGACGCAGCCCGGCCCGGGCCGGAACGTCAGTCCGTCGAGGCCCGGGCAGCGGCCGCCCTCGGGCAGGACCATCCCCAGGATCATGCCCGGGGCGGGCTCCCGGCCCGGCATCCGGATGGCCGGGGAGAACGCCGCCAGGGCCAGGGGCATGTCCGGCGCGCCGGGCTCCACGGCCGCCAGGGCGTGGGCCGCCACGGCCCCCAGCGGGGCGCAGGCGGACTCGAAGTCCAGGCGCGCGGCCGGATCGCCCGAGATGGAGACCCCGTACCGCACGTAAAGATGGGTCTGGTCCGGCTGCTGGCTGAAGAGCAGGTCCGGCTCGCCGTCCTCCCGGGCCAGGCAGGCGAAGCTCGTGGCGCACAGGTATGCGCCCCGGGCGGCCTGGGCCTGCTCCCGGGTGGCCCCGAATCCGCCGCGCCCCAGGCCCAGCCCCAGTTCGGCCAGGCTCGCGCGCGCCCAGGTTTCGCCCTCGGCCTCGCCGCCCCACTGCTCCAGGTGGGCGGTCTCGCCCTCCAGGGGGGTGCAGGCCGAGCACAGTCCGGCCAGGTCGCAGCGGCGCTGCCCGTCGATCTGCCGGGCCAGGCGCGCGGCGGTCTGGGCGGCCAGGGCGGCGTCCGCCTCCTGGCGCAGCAGCCCGCCCATGCCCGAGACCTCGAACACCTGGCGCACGAAGGGCGTGAGGGAGTGGAACACCAGCCCCGCGCCCTTGGCGCGCAGGGTCTTTTCGGCCTTGATGAGCGAGCGCAGCCCGGCGCTGGACAGAAACTCCACCCCGGCCATGTCCACCACCACGGGCGCGCCCGCCTCGGCCAGCGGGGCGAAGGCCCGGTCGAACTCCGCCTGCCCGTTGGCGTCCAGCCGCCCGCTCAGGGTCAGCCTGGTGCACACCTCGCCGCGCTCGGTCCGGATGTCGATCATGGGTGGGGGCTCCTGGGACAAGAGGAGGATGGTTGACTTTGCGTGGATGCGTTCTAGCATACGGCCCATATGAAAGCCAATGACCCCCAACCCTCCGCCGGGCCCCAGCCCCTCCCCGCCTGGACCGCCCGGCTGCGCGTCAAGATCGCCTGGCCCGTGCTGGCCGCCGGGGGTGCGCTGGCCGAGTTCCTGCGCCGCGGCTGGCGGCCCGAAATCTGCTTCGAGACCGAGGACCTCGTCCGCACCTCGGCCGAGGCCTACGCCCCCGTGGCCCACGCCCTGGCCGAGGCCGGACTCGTCCCCACCTTCCACGCCCCGTTCATGTACATCGACCCCGGCTCCGACCTCCCGGACCAGCGCCGCGAGGCCGAAGTCGCCCTGGAGCTCACCGCCGAGGCCGCCCGCCACCTGCGGCCCGAGGTGGTGGTCTGCCACGGCGGCGGACTCTACCGCGTGCCCCTAGACGAACGCCGCCGCTGGAGCCGCGTCGCCCGCCCGCTCTTCCGCGACCTGGCCGCCCGCCTGGCGTCCGAGTGCGGGGCCCGGCTCGTGCTGGAAAACGTCGTGGACTCCGACCCCGAACCCCTGGCCGAACTCCTGGCCGACCTCGCCCCCCAAGACGTGGGCTGGTGCTACGACGTGGGACACCAGCACCTCTTCGACCGCCACGGCGCGCCCCACTGGATCGCCACCCTCGGCCCCTTCCTGCGCCACATGCACCTGCACGACAACCACGGCCGACAGGACGACCACCTCCCCCCCGGACAGGGCCGCATCGACTTCGCCACCCTGTTCCAACACCTCGCCCCCTACCCGGAACCCTCCGCCACCCTCGAAGTCCCCTGGCGCGACGGCGTCCCGCAAAGCCTCGCCACCCTCGGGCCGGTCTGGCCGTGGGGAGGAAGGGGGTAGCGCGCCGGGGGAGGGCTCCCCTCCCTTCAAGAGGGGGGCTTCCCTCGGCCGCGTTCCATTCATGGGTGGGGGAAAGGGGGCGCGCCAGGCGCAACGGGGCGGATGCGGACTAGAATCCCAGGCGGATCATTTCCCTGACGTCACTCCATATTGCATCCAGTTCTCGCTCGTCATAGCGGTACTTGCCCCGCGTCTTGTCGTAGACCAGCATATGCAGATCAGTCAGCAGGGTGGTCAGCGTATGGTCGTGGACGTATCGGTAGATGGGATGCTCGCGATAGGATGCGTCTTGCGTCCAGGCCCGGTTGAGCTTGTTGACGAACTCGGCGCAATGGGCCTTGTTGGAGAGCACCTGGTCGCGAAACATGGGAAACCCACGGCACAAGAGAAGCAAACGCGCGTCCCGTTGGATCGCGTCTGCGGATTTCCCCTCCAGCGACAGTTCGGGAGTATTCCAGTACCGGATGCAAAACGTCCGGAAGTGTTCAAAGAATCGCAGATTTCCAAGGATGGGGTAGTTCAGCGCCTCGGAAATGGACTTGGCCACTGCCCGTTGTTCGTCCTCCGGCCGCTCGGGCAACTGCTGCAACGACTTCAGCCAAAACGTCTCGGTCTCCCGCACGAAGGTCAAGGGCGGCAGATTGATGCGGCAGTGAAACATCTTCTCCAGATACGCATCCGGGCGAAAACTGGGCAGTTGCCGATATTGATGGGCGAAGAACTCTTCCAGGACCTGGATATTGGCCGCCCATACACTGCTCACGGGCCAGCTGTCGCCCTCTTCTTCCGCATCCGGCTGGTGCAGCATTTCCTGCCGCGGCAGGAACAGATGGTACAGCATATCGAACACGCGCACGGCATCCTCGGGGCGGCAACGGTCCATGTCGTCCACCAGGAGAAGGACCTTCGTGGGGGCGGCCTCGGAGGAGGGATTGCGGACGATGGCCCGCAACATTTCCCGAATGGCGCGCCGGGCCTTTTGCAGCTGGGGCTCTTCCATTTTTTCCGGGTCGTCGCCCGTGCCGGTCCAAATCCCGACGATGCGCTGGATCATGTCGGAGGTCACGAACGCCTGCAGGCCTTCTCCCACTCCCGGTATCGGCTTGAGCAGGCCGCCAAGAGCCGCCGTATAGGCCTTGGGGAATTGCTTTTTGATGGCTCCAACGGTCAGCCTGAATTTTTTTTTGATTTCGGACGTCATCCCCTGGCTTTTGATCTTCAGAATGCCTTCCATCCGATTGCCGAGGTACACCCAGAAGCCCAGGACCGGGTCTCCCCCCGCACTGTCCTCCCAGGGGCAGAAGGTCAGCAGGTGGTACCGGGCGTGAAGCTGTTTGAGCTGGCTGGCGACCTGGCTGGCGACCTGGCTGGCGACCGCACCGGGTTCCTGGCCGTTCGGCTGGCCCGGCAACAACCGCCGCAGCAGGGTCGTCTTCCCGCTGCCCCAGGGCCCGGCGAGCAGGATGTTGCGCGCCTCTCCCTGCCCCGCGAGCAGGTCGGCGAGCACCCGGCCCAGGATCTGCGTTCCCAGCTCGTGGCGAGTCGGTCCTCCATTCGGGTCCGGGGCCGGCTGCGTGCACTGCCTGTTCATGGCCTACCGCGCCTTCTCGGATTCCTTGACCAGTTCCACCCCGTCCTGAATGGCCTGCTGCACCAATTCCCAATCCTCCTGCTCCCACGCGTCGGCCCTGGCCAGTTCCTCCACCTTGGTTATCGGGTGGCAATCCTCGGGGAACAAGGCGGCGGCAAGCCGTCGCCGCACCGTGACATCTTCCGGAGCCTTCCCGAATGCCTTCAGGATTTCGCTCGACGGGCCGCTGAGCCACTCGCGGAACACCGCCACGGGGTCGCGGGTCTCCCCCTCGGGCAGGAGACGCTGCGCTCGGGCCGCCCACTGTCCTCCCCTGGCTTCGCTGACCACCAGTGATGCAAGGAACGCCAGGGCGATCCTGTCACGCTGGGCCGGCATCTCGGCAGTGTCCCGGCTCATGATGCTGACGGATTGGGTCAGGATCGGCCCCACCCGCGGGACCAACCGGACGTCGAACTCCTGCTCCAGGATTCCCCGGTTCATGCGCAGGCCGACCTGCTCCTGGGAACTGCGGCTGGCGCTCTCCCCGGCGTAGATGTTGGCGATGAACATCCGGGCCGGGACGCTGGGGGGGGTCTCGAAGGCGTCGACGACCCCCCAGGGCACGGCCAGAATCTGGGCTTTGCGCTGGATGGTTGGGCCCTTCTTCCCCAGGCAAAGGTCGAGCATGTTCGCCGCCCGATGGAACGGAACGAGGCGAGAAAACCGGGCGGCCTCCAGATAGCTCACGGAACCGTTGTGCATGGCGTTGAGAGCCGATTGGAATACCCGGGCGTCCTTGATCCGTTTTTCTGGATCGACATCAAAACAATCCAACGCCAAGGTCAACAAGGCCTGATGGTTCTCCTGCTCGCCCGTGGTGGCGCGAATCTCCGTAACGAATCGCCTCAAATCCTCAAGGACCTCGTCTTCCGATTTCCCGGCCTGTTCTACGAGGGAGGCAAATCTGCCCTCCGATTTCGCCGTGACCATGAATTCCGCCTTGTACAGGCGAATCAGAT
>JBFWIY010000232.1:0-5357 GCA_050255855.1 Desulfovibrionaceae bacterium | reverse complement strand
CGCCGGGCCCGCCGCCCCCACCCCGAAACAAGTCAGGGGGTCCGGGGGGAATGATTCCCCCCGGCCGCCGGAGGCATTCTTATGGCCTAGTTTTCGGCCGAGTGCAAACCGCCGGACCCCGCCAAGAAGCGGACATTGGTGTTTTCCGCGTTGTCCGGGCCGGGTTGCGAGCAGTTCCACAGGCAGGCCCCGCAGTGCACGCATTTTTCCCGGTCGAACAGGGGCACGGGTCCGTCCGGGTTGATGGTGATGGCCTGGCCGGAGCAGGCCTCGGCGCAGACCTTGGCGTAGCAGCGGGCGCAGGCGGCCGGGTCGGCGAAGCGCACGTGGTCCGCGTAGCCCGGGTTGGCCTGGACCTTGCCGCCCATCAGCAGGGCGTCCTGGTGGGAGACCAGGAGCTTGCCGTCGTAGGGGATCGCGGGCCAGCCCGCGCGGGTGAGCAGGGCGTCGCTCAGGCTCTTGCCCTTGGCCGTGCATTCGGCGCGGATCTTCTCGATCTCCTCGGCCGGGATGCGGCCCGCGAAGAAGTCGCGCGGGGTGGGGATGCGCTCCCAGGGGCGCTTGAGGTCGCCGGGCCAGGCGAACACGCCCTGGGTGAGCCCGGCCGCGGCCATGCCGATGAGCCCGGAAAGGATCCCGCGGGTGAAGCCGTCGCGGCTGCGGGCGGCCACCTTGGCCTCGGCCTCCACCCAGGAGGCGCGGCGGCGGGCCACGTAGGCGTCGTCCAGGTTCTTCTTGGTGAAGGGCTTGCCCGCCTGGAGGAGCTCCAGCACGGCCTCGCCCAGCTGCACGCCCGTGGCCCAGGCCTCGTCCACGCCCGAGCCCGTGAGCACGTTGGTCGAGCCGGAGCCCTCGCCGATGCGCGCGTACCCGTCGCCCGTGAGCCAGGGCTCGCCGCGCCGGCCGGACTCCAGCAGGCTCTTGGCCCCCCAGGAGCGCATGGTCCCGCCGCTCAGGTGTTTCCAGAGATAGGGGTGCTGCATCCAGTGCTGGAGGTAGCGGTAGGCGGTGCGCACCGGGGAGTCGAACCAGGAGGGCACGAAGATGCCCAGGGCGGCCACGTTGTCCGGGTAGACGTAGAGGAACCCGAAGATTTCCGGCTCGGGGTAGCCCAGGGTGTGGATGACCGTGCCGGGCTTGAGCGCGCAGCCCTCGGGCAGGTCCACCACCATCTTCATGCCCACGGCCCATTCGCGCCGGTGGTGGCCCGGGGGCATGCCCACGGCGGCGTCCACGGCGCGGCCCACCGGGCCCACGGGCCCGTCGCCGATGACCGTGAGGCTCGCGCCCACGTCCATGCCCGGCATGTAGCCCGCGTCGGGCGCGCCGGTCTTGTCCACGCCCTGGTCGGCCAGGCGCACGCCGGTGACGGCGCTACGGTCCATGAGGGGCTCGGCCACCGGGGTGCCGGGCCAGATCTGCACCAGCCCGGAGCCCATGAGGTTCGCGCCCACCCACTGGTTGAACTGCCCCAGGCTCATGCACAGCCCGGGCTCCTTGCGCAAAAACGGCGGGATCCAGGGGAGCTTGGCGGCGTGGTCCTTTTTCATGGGGCGCAGCAGGGTCTCGAAGGCGCGCATGCCCAGGGACTTGCGCGCGGCCCCGATGGGGTCGAAGAGGTAGACCACCTCCTCGCTCGTCACCTCGCAGGCGTGGGGAATCTGGCTCAGGTCCAGGTCCGGGAAGCTCGCGCGGATGGCGCGGCCCTTGGTGACCACGCCGGACACGCCGAAGCCGATGTCGTCGGCGCGCTCGTAGCAGAGCACCTGGGGCGGCATGCCGGGCATGACCCGGCTCTCCACGGCCGGAGCGCCGTCGTCCTTCACCAGGCCGCGGGACAGGGTGGTCAGGAATCCGCCCATGGCCGGGCCGAAGCCCACGCAGGCGATGTCCACGTCCATGCGGGCCCGTTCGGGCTGCGGATTTTCGGGGGTGTCGCTCATGGCTGTTCTCCTTGCGGGGCGTGTTCGGGGCCCGGAACGACCGGGCGCGGGAAGCAGGTCAGGCCTGCGCGCGCCTTGGGGCGCGCGCAGGCCTGGATGTTTCGGTCGGTTCGAGGCCGCAGGTCCTCACGAATGGTCCGGCGTGGGGCTACAGCGGGTAGTCCAGGGCCTCGGGGATCATCACCTGGGTCAGGGCCAGTCCGGCGCGGTCGCGCGCCAGGCGGCAGCCCGCCATGGCGCCGTCCAGCCGGGTCTTGATGGCCGTGAAGGCCTCCAGGCCCTCGGCCTCGCAGGCCACCGGGCCCGCGCCGGTGCAGGCGGACTCGCCGCAGTCCGGGTGGGCCAGGAAGCCGTACACCAGCTCGGTCAAAATACGCGCGCACTCGCCCGCGCTCCGGGCCGCCTGCCACTGGCACAGGTCGGAGTAGAAGGGGGCCAGACCGGGCAGGCCTTCGGCCACCACCGGGTTCATGGGGCCCTTGTCCTCCAGCTCCACGGTGTCCAGGATGAGCTGGCGCGCGCCGAGCAGCCAGCACAGGGCGTCGGCCATGGGGAAGGTCACGCCCTGGCGCTTGCGGTGCCACAGGGCCTTGCCCTCCACGTCCTTGGCCTGCTGGAGCCAGTCCAGCGTCCAGTACCAGAGCTCCAGGGCGGCGGCCATGGTGCAGGCCCCCTTGCCCGGCCGCTCGGCGGCGATGCGCTGCATCTCGGCGATCCACTGGCGCAGGTGGGCCAGGAAGACCTCGTCGTTCATGGTGACGGTGAGGTGCAGGCGCTGCACGGCCTCGGGGCCCTCGTAGGTGGCCTCCAGCTGGGAGTCGGCCCATTTGTTCATGAGGAAGCCGGGGCAGTCCTCGGTGATGCCGTAGCCGCCCATGAGGCTGATGGCCTCGCGCAGCATGTTCGCGCCCTGGCCGGTGTTCCAGAGCTTGGTGGCCGGGATGACGATGTTGCCCAGGGCGTCCAGGCTGGCGCACTTGACCACCGGGTCGGCGTCCAGCTCGGCGAAGCGGGGCCCGCGCTCGGCCTCGGGCCGGTAGCTGAGCTCCACGTACTCCAGGATCTCGGCCATGCGCTTCCTGGTGGCGGCCATCTGCTTGCGCGGGCCGATCACGCCCTGCTCGGCGAAGCGGGCGGCGCGGAGTTTCTCCGTGGTGTCGGCCTCGTCGCCCAGGCGGGACGCGCCGAAGCCCAGGCTGGCCCCGGCCTCGCCCATGGCGAAGATGTCCACCAGGCGCTGCTGGGCGTCCTCTTTCTGCTGGATGCCCTGCTCGAACTTGGGGCTGCCGGGCGTGGAGGCCTTGCCCCCGCGGAACCGGCCGCGGTGGTAGCGGATCACCGGCTCGATGGCGGAGAGCAGGTGGGCGGTGGTCATGAGCCCCACGGGGATGCGGGTGCGGTGGAACACCGCGCCGATGATCTCGCCGTGGGTGAAGCGGGGCACGATGACCCCGTCCACCACATCGTACCCGCCGATGATGCGCGAGGCCGGGACGGTGAGGCGCAGCACGGGGTCGCGGGTGCTGGAGAGCTGGTGGCACATCTTCAGGGTCGGCGCGCCGCGGTCGAAGGCGCCCGGGTCGTCGGCCTGGAGGGTAATCATGCAGGAGGTCTTGATGCGCGGGTCGTCGGTGTCCACGGCGGCGGTGACGAAGACCGCGAAGTCCATGTTGGTGATGAACCGGCCGCGTTTCTCCACTTCGAGCATGGGTTCGCCGCCCTCGGGCCAGTCGGCCACGCGGACCTTGCCCACGAGCACGCCGGTGTCCACTCCCACATACGGCAGGGGTTCGGTGAGGGCGAAGGCCCCGCGCCAGATTTCGCGGTCCTCGCCGGGCTGGGGGGGCACGGCGCGGGACATGTAGAAGTCGCGCTGCTCCGGGGTGCCCTTTTCATGGATGGGGGCGAGCGCCAGGTTGCTGGCCAGCGCGCAGGTGGCTGCGCCGCCGTCCACCCAGGCCAGCTCGTAGGCCACCAGGGCCAGGGCGAGGTTTTTGGGACCCTCGATGAAGCCGCCCTGGTGGGGGTCCATGAACAGGGAGGTGAGGCCGGAGGCGTCGAAGGCGTCCAGGAGCTGGGCCTTGAGGTCGGTCCATTCGTGGGTCTTCCGGGCGCCCTGGGCCACGAGGGAGGCGGCGGTGCCGCGCGCCACCTGGCGGGCGGACTGGACGACCATCTGGAGATCGAAGCGCTCGCTGAAGCGCCACATGATCTGTCGGACGTCGTCTCCGGGGAGCGTCTGCAAGGTGTACATTGCGCGAAATCCTTGGTCTTTTTTGCTATTTATCAGGAAAAACAAGAGGATGAACTGACACGTGAAGATAGGCGAAAGGCGAGGGAGCGTCAAAATGTTTTTCTCCTTCCGCAGGGGGGAAGGGCGGGAAAAACCCTTGACGGTGTGCGGGAAGCGGAGTAGAGACTCTTTTCTCGCACGGGGGCCCGTAGCTCAGTCGGATAGAGCGTTTGGCTACGAACCAAAAGGCCGCAGGTTCGAATCCTGCCGGGCCCACCACGCAAACGAAGAAGGACCGTCCAGATGGACGGTCCTTTTTTCGTTTGGGCGGGCGGCGGGATGGGGGAGCGGGGAAGGGGATGAGCGGTGAAGGGTCAGGTGTCCATGCGCCGGACCAGGCCCGAGACCCCGGCCACGAAGAGCAGGGTGAGGACCCATCCGGCCAGAATGTGGACCCAGAGGTAGACGCGGATGGTCCAGGCGGGCCAGTACCAGTCGATGGGGCGGATACGGACCTTTTGAAGGGATTCGGAATTCGGCATCCAATAGATTTCCTGGTGCAGGTCCACCAAAGGAATGAACGCGTCTAGAGAATAGATAAAAGCATTAAAAGTCGGGTAGGGGTGGGGGGCATACTCCCCTTGCAGTTGTTCGGATTTGAACCGTCCGCCTTGGAATTCCACCATGATGCCGTCCTGATGACCCCACGAGAAAAGCGACCAGCCCAGCAGCACAAAGACCAGCATCCACCACAAGGCGCGCCATGGCTCATAGCCGTAGCCGACGGTAATTCGGAATAGGAAATTCAAGAGCCGCTTGTGCGCCGAGCGCCATATCCATTGTTCGGCTTTCACTTTGGCTCTGTGTTTTTCCATATGGATGAGTTTGGCATCTTCCTCATAGCCAGCACGGCGTAGAACGTCGGCCAATTGCTCATAGGGCTGGGGGCGGAACCGACCGTCTCTGGGGAGGCGATCCAGCCACTGCTTGCGGGTTCGGAAGTCCGTTGGCGAATTGTCGTCGATACGCGCATAGCGAAAACCTTCAAGGCGCAAAGCGCCCGGCTCGGGCCAACTGGCTGGAGAATCTTGCAGTACCTCAACCTTGGCGTGGCGTAGATCAAGGGGGACTCGTCCAGCTTTTTGCGAGTTGCTTTGTGGGGCGAGGGCTTTTCGGCAAGC
>JBFWIY010000231.1:3636-5368 GCA_050255855.1 Desulfovibrionaceae bacterium | reverse complement strand
AATGGTCGAGCATGATGTCGCCGATGATCATCACCGGCGTCTTGGCCATGCCCCGCAGGATCTCGTTGAGTCTCATGATCGGATCGTCCACCTGACTGTGCTGACGGGGTTGTATTACGATTTGTCGCCCGCACCCTGCGCGGCCCCGTGTCCGCCCGGGATGCCTGGAAAATTCCGCGCGATCACGCCCGGCCGGAGCCGAGCAGCCGGGCCAGGCGCTCCAGCTCCTCGGCGCTGCGGTAGCTGAGCGTCAGCCGCCCCCGGCTGGGGTGGCCGGTGATGCTCACCCCCAGGCCCAGGGCCGCGCCCAGCTCGTCCTGGAGTTCGGCCAGGCGCTGGTCCAGGACGCGGGCCCGGGCGGCGCGCTGGACCGGGGCCGCCGGGGGCTCGGGCAGGGCCGGGTCGGCCGCGGGCTCGGGCGGGGCCGCGGGCGTGGCGACCACCACGGCCGTGTCCTCGGGCAGGACCCCGTGGCGCTTGAAATGCGCGGCCTCGGCCTCGGCCTGACGCACGGTGAGGCCCTTGGCCTGGATGCGGGCGTTGAGGGCGTCGCGCGCCGCCGCGTCGTCCAGGGCGGCCAGGCTGCGGGCGTGGCCCGAGGTGATGCGCCCCTCGGCCAGGTCGCGCTGGATCTCGGGGGAAAGCCCCAGCAGGCGCAGGGTGTTGGCCACGGCCGGGCGGCTCTTGCCCACGCTCTTGGCCAGGTCCTCCTGGCTCAGGCCGAACTCCTCCATGAGCCGACGGTAGCCCTCGGCCTCCTCGATGGGGCTCAGGTCCTCGCGCTGGAGGTTCTCGATGAGGGCGATGGCCAGGCTCTGCCGGTCGTCCAGCTCGCGCACCAGGGCCGGGATCTCGTCCAGCCCGGCCAGGCGCGCGGCCCGGGTGCGCCGCTCGCCCGCCACCAGCTCGAACCGGCCGCCGGACAGGGGCCGCACCAGGATGGGCTGAAGCACGCCCTGGGTGCGGATGCTGTTGGCCAGGTCCTCCAGGGCCTCGGCGTTGAACTCGCGCCGGGGCTGATGGGGGTTGGGCTCGATGCGCCCCAGGGGGATGGAGCGCACCTCGGCGCGCTCCGTAGCGTCGTCCGGGTGCGATCCGCCCAACAACGCATCCAGGCCTCGTCCAAGTCCGCGAACCGCCATGGTCTCCTCCCTTTTGTCCGACCATTCCCGCGCCCGCTTCCGCCGCCGGGACGCCCCGAAGCGGAAGCCCTTGCCTGGTCCGGGCCCGGCAGCTATAACCCCGGCAACCATTCCGTCCACAAGCCAGCCCACACGCCAGCCCACAAGGAGCCCGCCATGGCCCAGCCCACTCCGGAGCAATCCGCCACCCGCCAGCCCTTCACCGAACTCTACGACAAGCGCGGCGAACTCCTCGGCGTGCTGCTGAGCCCCGAGGCCTGGGCCGTGGCCCGGGAGGCCGTGGAGGCGCGATTCGCCCCGGCCGCCGCCGAACCCGAGATCGCCGAGCGCCTCGACGACTGGGAGACCCTGAAGGCCTACTGGGACTTCCCCTACCCCGTGGACACCGACGTGCACTGCGGGCACTGCGGCAACCACACCGAGGACTTTCAGGCCGACGACCCGCGCCGCTTCCGGCTCACGGCCGCCAGCCTGGGGGGGCTGGTCACCTTCGTCTGCATGAACTGCCGGTCAAAGATCATCAAGCGCCATTTCAAGAAAGAAATCGTCAGCGAGACCCAGCCGTTCCAGGAAGCCAAGGACCCGCTCAA
>JBFWIY010000231.1:0-3536 GCA_050255855.1 Desulfovibrionaceae bacterium | reverse complement strand
CCGCCAGCCTGGGGGGGCTGGTCACCTTCGTCTGCATGAACTGCCGGTCAAAGATCATCAAGCGCCATTTCAAGAAAGAAATCGTCAGCGAGACCCAGCCGTTCCAGGAAGCCAAGGACCCGCTCAAGGAGGCCCGCTACCGCTAGCGGGCCCGCGTCCGGGGCGGCGTTCCGGGCCTTGGCCCAGCCGCCCCGCTCCCGTCCGATCCGCTCCCGTCCGATTCCACCCGTTCGGCCCGGGCCCGGCCGCGCCCTAGGCGGTGCGGCTGGACTCGACCTCCTGGGCCAGCTTCAGGTAGGCCTCGGCCCCCTTGCTCTTGATGTCGTAGGTGATGACCGGCTTGCCGAAGCTCGGGGCCTCGGAAAGGCGCACGTTGCGCGGCACGATCACCTCGAACAGGTGCTGGGGAAAGGCCCGGCGCACCTCGTTCTTCACCTGCCAGGAGAGGCGGTTGCGCTGGTCGTACATGGTGAGCACCACGCCCAGGATCTTGAGCTCTGGGTTCAGGCGCTTGCGCACCAGCTCATAGGTCATGAGCAGCTGGGCGATGCCCTCCAGGGCGTAATACTCGCATTGCAGGGGCACGAGCAGCTCGCGCGCCGCGCACAGGGCGTTGACGGTGAGGATGCCCAGGGACGGCGGACAGTCCAGGATGATGTAATCGTAGTCGTCCACGAGGGCCTTGATGACGTCGCGAACGTAATACTCGCGGCCGAACTTGTCGGCCAGCTCGATCTCCGCGCCCACCAGGTCCTGGGTGCCGGGAATGAGAAAAAGATAGGGAATGTCGGTCTGGACAACGGCCTTGTGGGCGTTCTCGGGCTTGAAGAGCACGGAGTAGATGTTCTCCCGCCGCTCGCTGGGATAGAAGCCCAGACCGCTGGAGGCGTTGCCCTGGGGATCGCAGTCCACGATGAGGACCTTCTTCTCCATGACCGCCAGCGAGGCCCCGAGGTTTACCGCCGTGGTCGTCTTGCCCACCCCGCCCTTCTGATTGGCAACAACAATGGTTCTGGCCGGCACGCTGCGCCTCCTCGTTGTCCATCCGTTCAAATCATTGGGGTTTTCTGCGTCTGTTCCACGTGAAACATGCTCCGTATTACAGTGTGTATTTCGAGCTGTTTCACGTGAAACAAGAGATGATCCATTCCCGTCAGTGGTAAAGGCAAACCCGGAGGAAGGCAAGGGGAAAGCGGGTGACGGCGAGGCGACGGACGCGCGGGGCGCGGGGAAAAGCTGGGGGCGGGCGAGGAGAATTGGCGGGTAAAAGCAAGTAATTTCTGGATATTTGCTGATGTGAGGCATTCTGGACGAGCGGCGACGGGGCGGAGACAGGGGGGCGACGAAGGGGAAAGACGGACGGGCCGGAATGGCAGGCGAGCTGGCAGGCGCCCCCCCAGAAGACGGACACCTCTGATGGGACGGAGTACGCTCCCGAACGCGCGGCCGGGGGCGGGAGGGGAGGCCGGGCCAGGGCATGCGGGCGCAACGGGCCAGGAAGGCCGGGCGGCGCGCTCGGCGCATGTTCGCCCGGGGCGAACGGCCGCGCCAGACCGGGCGGGTGGCCCGAACACGCCGTGGCGGGGGTGGTGATCGGCGTGGCGCGGCGGGGCCGCCGCCGGGTGCGTAGCGGGCGATCCGGGCTTGCGGACCGGGTTTGCGGTCCTGCTGGAGGGTTGCAGCTGGCCCGGACGGCGCGGAGTGCGGGCCCGGCGCGGGCCAAACAGCCCGACGGCAGCACAATGGGGGGCCGACAGCGGCCAGCAGGGAGCCCGGCCAGGCCCGGACGGCGTGCTCGGCGCATGCTCGCCCGGGGCGGACGGCCGCGCCAGGCCGGGCGGGCAGCCCGAACACGCCGTGGCGGGGGTGGTGATCGGCGTGGCGCAACGGGCCCCCGCGCCCCCCAAAAACAACCGCGGCCCGGCGGAAACTCCGCCGGGCCGCCGGGAATGCCATACTCCGGGGGATCAGACCTTGTAGTAGTCCCGGTACCAGGCCACGAAGGCCTTGACGCCCTGCTCCACCGAGGTGTCGGGCTTGAAGCCCACGTCCGCCACCAGGTCGTCCACGTCCGCCCAGGTGGCCGGGACGTCGCCCGCCTGCATGGGCAGCAGGTTCTTCTCCGCCGTCATGCCCAGTTCCTGCTCCAGGACCTCGATGTAGCGGGAGAGTTGCACCTTGTTGTTGTTGCCGATGTTGTAGACCTTGAACGGCACCGAGCTGGTGGCCGGGTCGGGCCGGTCGCCGTCAAAGGCCGGGTTGGGGGTCGGCACGTGCTGCATGACCCGGAAGACCCCCTCCACGATGTCGTCGATGAAGGTGAAGTCGCGCTCCATCTTACCGTAATTGAACACATTGATGGGCTTGCCTTCCAGGATGGCCTTGGTGAAGAGGAACAGCGCCATGTCCGGCCGGCCCCAGGGGCCGTAGACCGTGAAGAAGCGCAGCCCCGTGGTGGGCAGGCCGTAAAGATTGCTGTAGGCGTGGGCCATCATTTCGTTGGACTTCTTTGTGGCCGCGTACAGGCTCATGGGGTGCTCGGCGCTCTCGTGGGTGGTGAGCGGCATGTGGGTGTTCATGCCGTAGACCGAGCTGGACGAGGCGTAGACCAGGTGCCCCACCTTGTTGTGGCGGCAGCCTTCCAGGATGTTCAGAAAGCCGACCACGTTGGAATCGACGTAGGCGTGGGGGTTCTCGATGCTGTAGCGCACCCCGGCCTGGGCGGCCAGGTTCACCACGTGGGTGAAGCCCTGCTCCGCAAAGAGCCGCTCCATGCCCGGCCGGTCCGCCAGGTCCAGGCAGGCGTGGGCGAACCCGGGCCGGGAGGTGAGCATGCCCAGCCGGGTCTTCTTCAGGTTCACGTCGTAGTAGTCGTTGAGGATGTCCAGGCCCACCACCTCGTGCCCTTCGTCGAGCAGGCGGCGGGAGAGGTGGAAGCCGATGAATCCGGCGGCGCCGGTGACCAAAACCTTCATGTTCATGCCGGTCCCTTGTGATGGTTGGGTTGTGACGGGTCGTCTTACGATACGGACCGGCCTTAGGCAAGTCGCCGGGCCGCACGGCCCCGGCCCCGGGCCCCGGGCTCGTGAAAGATGGCGCGAGAAGCGGCCGGGACGAGGGCGGCGGCCGGGCGGAACCGGGTCGGGCCGCGGGTCCGGGGGCGAAACGCCGAACGGCGCGGGGGGAGGGGGGAGAGGGGGGAGAGGGAGAGAGGGAGAGAGGGGCGCGGGCGGAGATGGGGGGCGGTGGGGGGGATGGTGGGGGAACGGGGGGCGGCGAGCGGGGAGACGCGGGCGGGGCGGGCGAGAAGGGCGCGAGCGACGGGGGACGGCGAAAAGACCTTGGAGGACAAGGCCAACAACGGATGAGGCGATGGAGCGGGGCGGCCAGCCGGACGGGGGGGAGCGGGGTGAACGGCGGGAAGGGATGGCGATGAAAAGGAAGCGGGGCAACGGGCGCACCCCGGACGAACGCCCGGCGTCCCGCCCCGCGCCCGGCACGCGCTCCAACGCCCAATCGCGGCCCGACCCTGCGCC
>JBFWIY010000230.1:2908-5402 GCA_050255855.1 Desulfovibrionaceae bacterium | reverse complement strand
GGAATCCGGCCCCGCTCCGCCGGGGCGGGCGGGCCGGAAGCGGGCCGGACGGGGGTGGCTCGATGCGGGCCGATGGCCGGGCGGACGCCGATCGGACGCCGAGGGCGCGGCTCTCCGCCTAGCCCTTTCCGGGCGACGGCGGCAGGCAGCGCGCGATGCTTTCCTGGAGCTCCTTCTTGTCCAGGGGCTTGGCCAGGAAGCGGGTGGCGCCCAGGGAGAGCAGGTTGGAGATGTCGCTGACGCCCACCACGGCGGACATGATGATGATGGGCAGGTCCCGGAACTGGGAGTCGCCGCGCAGGGTCTGGATGAGCTGGCGGCCGTCCATCTCCGGCATCATGATGTCGGTGACCAGGATGTCGAAGCGGTTTTCGGCCTTGAGGGTCTCGTAGGCGTGTTTGCCGTGGGGGCTCACGAAGACCGTGCAGCCCATGTGTTCCAACATGACGGCCGCGAGCTTCTGGGAGATCCGGTCGTCCTCGGCCACCAGCACTCTGGCCTTGGAGCCGTTGGCCCCGGGGGTGCCGTGCTGGACCATAATTTCACCTCGCTAGATTGTGATGCGCAGGGCCCCCATCAGGCGCTGGAGCAGTTCGGGCTGCTCGGCGACGTCCGATTTCTGCAGGTATTCCCGACGCTGACGGAACCGATCGTCGAGGGTCTTGAGGTACTGCTCGGGGTTCTCGACTTCGGCCGGATTATATTTGTCGTAGAATCCCGGCAGCAGCTTGTCAACGCTTTCGCGCGTGGGAATCTGCGAACCGGGCAGCCGGTCCCAGTCCTCCCATTCCAGCTGGTCCAGGAGGATGGCGGTCTGCAGGGTGAGCGAGGTCTGGAGGGGGATCTTGTGCAGGTCGTGGGGCGAGGCCTTCCAGAAGCCCACGGAGTTGAAGCAGTAGCCCACGGCCCCGTGGGCGAAGACGTTGAGGAAGGCCTGCACGTCCTTCCACAGCTCGTAGATGCGGAAGGGGTTGGCGAAGGGCACGAAGACGAGCTTGTTGAGCTCCTCTTCGCTCACGTTCTCGGCCCGGTTGCGCTGGGTCATCAGGGACGCGCCCATGGCCACGGCCAGGTCGTGGTTGGTGAAGCGCAGGATGGTGGGGAGCGTGGTGTCCTTGGTGAGCCAGCAGATGGTGTTGGGGAACGAGCAGCGGTTGACGTAGTCGCCCAGCAGGTCGCGGTCGATGAGGGCGCGGCCGTTGGCGTTGCGCACGTCCTGGCCCAGGGGCAGGACCTTGCCGTCCCGGTTGATGAGGGCGTGGTTCATGACCGAGATCATGTAGCGCCAGTCCGGGTGGTCCAGGGGCCGGGAGTCGGTCTTGTCGAAGAGGGTGGGCTCCCAGACGCGGCAGACCTTGTTCTCGCAGTCCACCTGGAAGGCGTCGTCGTGGAGCACCACCTTCTTGAAGCCCGCGGGCAGGGTGCCGCCGTTGTCGTGGGAGTTGGTGTGGGAGCTCTTGCCCGTGCCGGAGAGGCCGAAGAAGGCGATGGAGCGCTTGCCCGCGGCGCAGATCTCCGGGTTGGCGCAGCCGGAGAAGTCGATCTCCTTGATGCCGCCGTGGCAGGCGGCCATGCCCACGCGGATGCCCGAGGTCCAGGCCAGCGTGAGGGTGCCCTTCTTGCGCTCGCCGAAGTAGCGCATGCCGAAATTGTAGATGATGTTGGCGTTCTCATCCACCAGGGCGAGCTGGGGGAAGCCCTCGCAGTGGTAGAAGGGGTCGGCCACGTTCCAGTGGTTGTCGGCGATGATGAGGATGTCCTGGATGGGGAGCTTGGGGCTCTTCTCGTAGACCGCGGCCAGCTCTTCGTAGGGGGTGAAGTTCACCAGCCAGTTGAAGACGTTGATGGCGTCGTCCTCGGTGGTGACGAAGGTGGCCTTGATCATCAGGTCCGGGTCCAGGCCCACGATGGCGTGGGCCATGATGAGCGGCCGCTGCTGCATGTTCCAGACGGCCTCGCGCAGGTCGCCCAGGACCTTGTTCTTATGGGAGTCGCTGAGGTCCTTGTAGATGCGCCGGGCCTTGGCCGTGCGGCCCACGATCTTGCCGTGGACCTGGTTGATGACCGTGGCCCCCTCGGGCAGGCCGAGCCGCTTGGCCGCGGGCGGGTAGACCGGCAGGTCGGAGTCCTGCACGTCGCCCTGGCGCTTGGCCAGCTCATAGGCTTCGGCCACGCTCACCGTGCGGATGCGTTTGTCCTGGATGAGGGTTTCGGCAATGGCCCTGAGCGGCGGAATCTTGCCCAGGTCGCTTTTGTAGTACTCGAACGTGGACTGGCTCGCCATCCGTCTCTCGCTCCCCTTGGATTCCGGTCTTGACCGCTCCCCATGCGGTTTCGGGCCGAAATGGATCGAATACAGGCTGTGTTTTGGACGTATGCCGCCCTCGGGCGGTGCTCCGAGGGTCTGTACCTTAGGATGGAGGCGGAGGCAACGCCCAAGTACACGCAATCGACACATTGGCGCGGGTTGCGGGCGGTCGCCCGCCCGGCCGGG
>JBFWIY010000230.1:0-2808 GCA_050255855.1 Desulfovibrionaceae bacterium | reverse complement strand
TTGGACGTATGCCGCCCTCGGGCGGTGCTCCGAGGGTCTGTACCTTAGGATGGAGGCGGAGGCAACGCCCAAGTACACGCAATCGACACATTGGCGCGGGTTGCGGGCGGTCGCCCGCCCGGCCGGGCGGCGGGGAAGGCCGGGGGAGCGGAGGGCGTCACCGGGGCGTCACGCGCGACGGCGCGGGGGCGGTGCGGCGTGCCGGTGGGGACATGTCGGGCTCTGGGCCGGGCCGTGCTCCGGGCCGCAGCCGCCGCAGCCGCCGCACCCGTCGCACCCGCCGCATGCGCCGTCCTGCGCCGCGCGCAGCCAGCGCAGGGCGCGCCGCCAGCGCCGGAGCAGCCAGAGGGCGGCCAGGAGCACCGCCGCCCCCACGATCCAGAGGTCCAGCCGGGCGCTCATGGCCGCCCCCCGTGCACCGGACGGGCCGGGATCATGCGCCGGACCAGGGGCGGCAGCGCGATGCCCCCGAGCAGCAGCACGGCGCAGACCGTCGCCAGGGGTCCGGGGTCGGCCTCGGCCGCGGCCGCGGCCCAGGTCCCCACGCCCAGGCCCAGCCCGGCGTAGAGGGCGTCCACGGCCAGGCCCAGGCCCAGGGACCCCAGGGCGATGGCCGCCAGGTACGCGGCCGTGGCCCGGCGGCCCAGGATGCGGCCCACCACGGCCAGGGAGGCGGCGTTGGTGGCCGGGCCGGAGAGCAGGAAGACCAGGGCCGCGCCCGGGCTCAGGCCCTTGGCCGCCAGGGCCGCGGCGATGGGCGTGGAGGAGGTGGCGCAGACGTACAGGGGGATGCCCAGGGCGAGCATGAGCAGCATGGGCCCGAGGCCGTGGCCGAGGTGCTCGGCGAGGAAGCCGTCGGGCGTCAGGGCGGTGATGAGCCCGGCCGCGGCCACGCCGCCCAGGAACCACCAGCCGATGTCCGGCAGCAGGTCGTCCAGCATCCAGGCCAGGCCCCGGCGCAGCCGGGCGGCCAGGGGCGGGCGGGGGGCGTCGGGGGCGACGCCGGGGCCCGATGCGCCAAGGGCCGACGCGGCGCAGCCGCACCCGGAGCAGGCGCAGGCCGCCGGGGCGGGGGCGGGAGAGGCGAGGGGCGCGGCGGGCGGCTCGCGGTCCGCCGTTGCGCCGCGCTCCAGGGCGTCCACCCCGAGCCCGGCGGCCAGGGCGGTGAGCACCGCGGCCACGGGCCGGATCACGGCCATGAGCGGGTCCAGCAGGGCCCAGGTCACGGCCACGGAGTCCGGGCCGGTCTCCGGGGTGGCCACCAGGAAGGCGGCCGTGGCCCCGCGCCCCGCGCCCTGGCGGCGCAGGCCCGCGGCGGCCGGGGTCACGCCGCAGCTGCACAGGGGCAGGGGCGCGCCCAGCAGGGCGGCCTTGAGCACCGGGACGAACCCGCGCCCGCCCAGGTGGCGGGCCACCAGCCGGTCCGGGACCAGGGCCTTGAGGGCGGCGGCCGCGGCGAGCCCGAGGAGCATGAAGGGCGCGGCCTCGGCCAGCACGCGCCAGCTTGCGATGATAATGTGGACTGCGATGGTATGAATATCGGGCATGGCGGGGACCTCCGGAGGGGCGGCGGGCCTACGGCCGGGCGGCCGGGCGCGGGGCCGGTTCGTCGTGGCGCACGTGCTCCAGGGCCTGGGCCAGGAGGGTGCGCACGTGATCGTCGTCCAGGCGGTAGAAGGCGTTCTTGCCGTCGCGGCGGCAGCGCACCAGACGCTCGGCCCGCAGCAGGCGCAGGTGGTGGGAGACCGAGGACACGGACGCGCCCAGGACCTCGGCCAGGTCGCACACGCAGAGCTCGCCCAGGTGCAGGGCCAGGAGCAGGGCGGCCCGGGAGGGCTCGCCCAGGGCGCGGAACAGGGCGCTGGTGCGCTCCAGCTCGGCCGGATCAGGCAGCAGGGCGCGGGCCTGGGCCACGGCCGCGGCGTGCACCTCGCGGCCGGTGCAGTCCGGCCCGGCGTCGTCCGGCCCAGCATCGTCCGGGTCGCTGTCGTCCGGCCCGGCGACGTCGAGCCGGGCCGCATGGGCGGCGGAGGCGGCGCGGGGGGCGTCGTCGTAGGGGGAAATGTCCTGGGGCGCGGCGTGGGGCGGCGCGGCCGGGGCGAGGGGCGGGACTGTCGCGGCCGCGGTCGCGGCGGCGTGAGACGCGACGTGGGGTGCGCCGTGGGACGAGGCGTGGGGTGCGGCGTGGGACGAGGCGTGCGGCGCGGCGTGAGCGTGCGTTCCGCCGGGGCGGGCGGCGGGATCGGCCGGAGGGGACATGGTCCCGGCGCGTGCGGCCGAGGAAGGCGTTTCCCGGGGCGTCGCGTCGGCCCGGGGGGCGTCCCAGGCTTGGGGCGTGGCTTCGGGCATGGCCTCGGGTGGGGTCGCGGGCGTGGTCCGGGGCGTGGTCCGGGCCGCAGTTTCCGGCGCGGCTCCGGCCGGGGCCGCCGGGACGGCGCTACGGGCCTCGCTCCCGGCCGGGCGGTCGTGGTCCACCGTTCCCGGGGCCGGGGCGTCGCCCGTGACGCCCCGGGCCCCGGTGCCGATGTGGAGAGGAGGGAATGGCTGAATGCTCTTCACGTATGAACAATTGTTCATATGTTTGAAAAAGTCAAGCCCCGGGCGCGCCACGGCGTGCGGCGGAGTGGGGGAGATCTCGGGGAGTGTTGTTGTATCATTAATGAATTCAAAGAAAAAAGTGAGGTCCGTCATGGCGTAGCGGCGGGCGACGGCCCGGGGCCGGGGATGGCCCAGGGGGGCGGATCCGTGCCCGTATTTCCCAGAGCGCGGCCGGGTCCGTCCGCCACCCCACCCCCCCCCCCCCCCCCC
>JBFWIY010000229.1:0-5413 GCA_050255855.1 Desulfovibrionaceae bacterium | reverse complement strand
GCCGCCGTGGTGCCGGGCAGCACGCCCAGGCGCAGCAGCAGGAACCCCACCACGCCCCCGGCGGCCACGATGACGGCGATGGCCAGGACCATGACCGGCCAGTCCCGGCCCAGGACCACCAGGGTGTCCGGGGTGATGTTCACCGCCACCAGGCCGCCGATGATGGCCTTGACCACGGTGAACACCCCGCCCGGCACGCGCAGCGGGGCCCCGCGCAGGGCGAAGGCCATGCCCGTGAGCATGGGGCCGATGAGCAGGGCGGCGGGAACGCCGGCCCGGCGCAGCCCGGCGGAAAACAGGACAGAGGCGAAAATCAGCGCGCCCCAGAGGGCGACGTGCCGGGCGCGGGTCATGAACGCTCCAGACGGCCGGAGCCGCCGCGGGTTTCACCCGGCCGGAATGGGCGGGCGGGCAAGGGTACGTCCGGCCGGGACGGATGTACAGCCCGGAAGGGCCGGCGGCTCAGGCGGACCCGGCGGCGTCCCCGGGATCGTCCCCGTCCAGCAGCACCCCGGGCATGGCGCCGTCTCCGGCCAGACGGCAGCCGGCGCGCGCATCGTCCACCCAGGCCACCCAGACGGGCAGCTCCGGGACCTCCACCGCGTCGCGGCGCAGCACGCGCACCGTGGCGGTCATGCCCGGATGCAGGTCCTCCAGCACGCCGCGCAGGCCGAGGCCCACGGAGCTCACGTCCGCCAGGCGGGCCTGGAACAGCCCGGTCCGGGCCCGGAGCTCCACCACGGCCCCCGAGACCGCACGGCGCTCGTGCGCCCGGCGCTCCTCGGGCGACGCCCCGCGCGCCGCCCCGCTGCGCCGGGGCAGCACCACGGTGACATGCGTGCCCTCGGACGGCTCGCTGGTGAAGGTGATCTCCCCGCCGTGGGCCCGGGCCACCAGCCGGGCGGAATAAGTGCCGAGCCCGGTGCCGGCCGGCTTGCCGCTGGTGGCGTACTTGTCGAAAAACCGCTCGCGCACGTCCGCGGGCACCAGGGCGGCGTTGTGGATGTCCACCAGCACCCCCTCCCCCACCCTGGAAAGAGTGACCGCCACCTGCTGGCCGGACCGGGAGGCCTCCACCGCGTTGGTCAGCAGGTTGCCGAACATGGTCTGCACCAGCGCCTTCTCCGCCATAACCACGCTCTCGCCGCCATCGGGCTCCGGCGGCGGGGCGAAGACGACCCCGCCCTGCCGGGCCACGGGTTCGAGCTGGCGGATGAGGGTTCCCAGCAGCCCGGCCAGGTTCACCGGGGCCAGGCGGGGCTGGTAGAGCCCCTGCTCCATGCGCGAGATGCCCATGGACCGGCCGATGAGGTTCACCATGCGCACCGCGCCCTGGTGGATGAGGTCCACCTGCTCGCGCTGCATGGGGGTGAGCTGCGGGTCCATGAGCAGGAGCTGGGCCAGGCCGTAGATGCCGTTGAGGGGCGACTTGAGGTCGTGGCGGACCATGCGCTCCACGTCCTCGCGCAGGGCCTCGGCCCGCTTGCGCACGGAGATGTCGCGGGCCACGCTCACGAACCCCAGGGGATCGCCGGTCTCGCTGCGCACCACCGAGGCCGTCAGCCGCACGGGAAAGATCACACCGTCGCGGCGGCGGTGCAGGGTCTCGCCCTCGAAGCGGCCCAGGTTCAGGAGGTGGGCCAGGGGCGAGGCCAGGTCGTCCTCCGGGCGGCACGGCTCGGCAAAGAGGCGCATGTGGCAGCCTTCGAGCTGGAAGGGGGCGTAGCCGTGCATGCGGGCCCAGGCCGGGTTGGCGTACTGCACGTTGCCCGACAGGTCGCACATGAGGATGCCGTCCAGGGAGTGCTCCACGGCCAGGCGGAAGCGGTCCAGGTCCTGCTCGGCCCGCTTGCGGCGGGTGATGTCCTGGCAGATAACCGAGAGGCCGATGCCCTTGCCGTCGGACAGGGTAAGCGGCCCCACGCTGAGCTCCACCCAAAATCTCGTGCCGTCCCGGCGCAGGCGCTCGGTCTCGAACTGGCGGATGCGCTCCCCGTGGTCCACCACGGCGAGGAACTGCTCGGGCTCGTGGCGGCGCTCCGGCGGAATGGCCTGGAGCCAGGGGCGGCCGACGATCTCCCGGGGCGAGGTGGCGAACATGCGGCAGGCCGCCTCGTTGATATACAGGACCTCGAAATTTCTGGACAATGCCACGATTCCCATGGGGGTCTCGTCCGCAATGAACCGGAGGATGGCGTTCTCGAAGGTGGGCATGGACGAATTCTCCTTGGGCGGGCGGGCCGAACCGGCCACGCAAAAGCCACGGTCCCGGAACACCGGGAGCCAAGGATGAAAACCCCGTCCAAGCCGTCTCTTATAGGGAAACAGGAGTCCACCGACAATACGAAAAAAGCATGAGATATTGAGGCCGGCCTGCCGGTCCGGCCGGACCGGCTCAGCGGAACCGGGTGCCGAACAGGGTGGTCTCCCGGGCCCAGAACTCCACCAGGCCGCCCCCGTCGAAGCGCGCCTTGACGTAGGACAGCCCCTTGAGGTCCTGCCCGGGCAGGAAGATGTTCAAAACCGTCTGCTTGCCGTCCTTGCGCTCGCGCTGCCAGACCGAGATGGCGAAGTCGGCCAGGTCGTCGGCCGAGGGGAGCCGGGTCACGTCCAGGTAGACGTCCACCTGGAGGGTCTTGGACAGGCTCTCGCCGCCCTCGCGGTCCACCACCGCGTAGCGGTAGCCGTGGATCTCCTGGTCCGCCTCGGGGACCGGGCCGCGGGCGGACTCGGGCCCGGGGGCGGCGGGCACCGTGAGGACGTGCTCCGGGCGCGGGGCGGCCGGACTCGCCGACTCCGGGGGCGCGGCGTGCAGGGACGGCTCGGCCGGGGCCGTCTCACGGATCACCTCGGGGGCCGCCGCGGGAACCGCCTTGGGGGCCGTCTTGGGGGCCGTCTTGGACGCCGTTTTGGGGGACTCGGCCGGAGCGGGCGCCGGGGCCGCCTTCACCGTGGGTTCGGGCCCGGGGGCCGGAGCCGTATCCGGGGCCGGGGCGGACGGCTCGGGAGCGCCGCCGCCGACCTTGCCCACCACCACGTAGGGTTCGCCCGCGCCGGTCTCGGCTACCGGGCTGGAGGCTGCCGGAGCGGAGGCTACCGGGCTGGAAGCCGCCGGGGAGACGGGAGGGACCGGAGCAGGCGAGGCCGGGACGGCGGACGCCGCCAGGCTGGAGGCCGCCGGGCTGGAGGCAGCCGGGCTGGAGGCAGCCGGGCCGGAGGCAGCCGGGCCGCTGTCCACGGCGTCGGCCCAGGCGTAGCCCAGGGCCCGCTCGGGGCGGCGCACGATCTCCTGGGGCAGGTACACGGTGTACCAGCCGTCCACGGGGCCATCCAGGCGCACGGCGTCGCCGGGCTTGAGGGTGGCCACCAGCCGGGCCGGAAAATTCGGGGCCTCGCGCACGGGCACGGGACGCTCCAACGTGGCCACCCGCCCCCACTCACCGGAGGACGGCGGCTGGGCCGTCACGGCCGGGGCCTTGGCCGGAGCGGCCGAAGCGGCCGGGGCCGAGGGCTGCATGGCGGCCCGGAGCTGGGCCGAGGTGGGGGACTTGAGAAACTTGACGTTGGCGTACCCCATGGCCCGGGACTCGTCCCGCCGGGCCTCGCCCGGCTCGAACACCGCGCCCCAGTTGTCCTCCACAAAGTCCACGCGCACCACGTCGCCCTGGTACAGGGTCTTGCGGTGCTCGGCCTTGGGGCTGCGCCCGGCGCGCACGTTGAGCATGGGGGAGTCCACGGCCAGGAGCCGGCCGAACCCGCCCTCCCCCGCCGGCTCCAGGAACTTGAGCATGCAGTAGCCGCGGGCCTGGGCCGGGTCCGCCGCCGGGGCGTCCAGGTCGAACACCGCCACCCAGCCGTCCTCGCCCAGGTCCACGCGCACCTTGTCCCCGGGTTCGAGGGTCCCCCGCTTGGCGGACTTGGCGCTGCGGTCGGCGCGCAGGTTCACCGGCCGGGAAGGAGTCATGACCTGCCCCCAGGCCGAGGCCGGATCGGGCAGGGCCAACCCCAGGCCCCCGAGCAGGACCAGGCCGAGCCCCACCAGGGCGAAGAGACGACGGGCGGCGCGCATCACTTGCTGCGGTCCAATTCCTTGATGACCTCGTCGGTGACGTCCACCGAGGGGTCGATGTAGCCGATGACGTCGGGATCGGTGAGGATCATGGAGAAGCCGTGGCGCTGGGCCACGGTGCGCAGGCTCTCGTCGGCCCGCTGCATGACGAAATGGATGAGCCGGGCCTCCTCCAGGCGGATGTCCTCGTTGCTCTCGGTGACCAGGCGGTCGTGCTTCTCGTACTGGGCCTGAAGCTTGGCGTCCAGGACCTGCTGGTCCGAGCGGGAGAGCCCGGAGCCGCCGAGCTTGCCCTTGAACTCGTTGATGGTGCGGGCGGAGTCGCGGATCTGGCGGTCCTTTTCCTGGCCCAGACGGGCCAGGTCCGCCTGGGCGGTCTTGCCGATGCGCGACTCGTCCAGGATCCGCTGGGGATTCACGAAGCCGATCTTCTGTTCGGCCAGGGCCGGGGCGCTGGTCATGAGCAGGACCAGCCCCAGCACGACGGCGATGCAGGATCTCATGTGTTGGGGTCCTCTCCTCGGGCCGGACGGCCCGGAGGGAAATCTAGCCGCAAACGACCCGCATGTCGAGGTCGGCCGGTCCCCGGGCGACGGGGACGGCGGCGCGGACGGGATCAGAGCATGTTCACCGGGTCCAGGTCCAGGGCCAGGCGCAGCTGCTCCCGGTCCGGGTTCCACTGGTCCAGGGCGGCGAACACTGTGCGGATGGCCTGCCAGTCCGCGCCCTTGAGCAGGCAGTTGAAGCGCTGGCGGCCCCGGAGCATGGCCAGGGGCGCGGGCACCGGCCCCAGGGCGCGCACCCCGGCCGGGGCGCAGCGCTCGCGCAGCAGCCGGGCGGCCTGGGCCATGCGCCCGGGCCCTGGCTCCCACCCGGCCGGGAAGCTCAGGCGCACCAGGCCGAGCTTGACGAAAGGCGGATAGCCGAAGCGGCGGCGGGACTCGATCTCCTGGCGATAGAACCCTTCGTAGTCCCCGTGGATGACGAAATTCCAGAAGGCGTGCCCGGGGTTGCGGGTCTGGATGACCACCCGGCCCGGCCGCCCGCCCCGCCCGGCCCGGCCCGAGACCTGGACCAGGAGCTGAAAGCTGCGCTCGGCCGCCCGGTAGTCCGGCAGGTTCAGGCCCAGGTCCCCGTCCGTCACCAGGGCCAGGGTGACGCGCGGGAAGTGGTGGCCCTTGGAGAGCATCTGGGTGCCCACCAGGACCTGGGCCTCACCCCGGCCGAAGGCGGCCAGGATCTCCTCCAGCCGCTCCTGGCGGCGGGTGGTGTCGCGGTCCAGGCGCAGGACCCCCGCCTCGCGGGGCACGCGCTTGCGCAGAAACTCCTCCAGCCGCTCGGTGC
>JBFWIY010000228.1:0-5478 GCA_050255855.1 Desulfovibrionaceae bacterium | reverse complement strand
AACACCGACGCCGACCTGCGCGGCCTGCTCCAGCGCTTCAACGAACAGCTCGCCTCCCTGCTCGTGCAGTGCCGCGCCGTCAACGCCCAGCTCCAGGAGATGGACCGCGCCTGGCGCACCCTCTCCGCCGAGCTGGACCACCTGGACCGCCGGGTGGCCGAGACCGTCGCGTCCGAGGGCCCCGCCGGCCCCATGCGGCGGGTCGCCGCCCTGCTGGCCGGTCTGCGCGAGAGCGCCCTGCGCATGGCCCTGCAACACTCCCTCGACTGGCCCGAGCACTACTACCAGCCCCAGGAGCCGGACGACGCCCTCAACGTCCTGAGCCGGGACCTGCTGGCGCGCATGCGCGCCCTGGCCGCCGCCCCCGAGCCCCTCACCGACATCGGCCTGACCCTCACCGCCGACCTCCAGCGCTACCAGGACCTGCACGTCTCCCTGCACGAGTTCGCCATGGGGCTGCGTCAGCAGGCCGTGGAGCTGGAGCGGGCCATGAGCCAGACCCTGGTGGTGCTCTCGGCCCGCGACGCCGAGATCCTGGACACCGGGGCCGCCCTGCAGCGCCGCATCCACACCGCCACCGGCCGCACCAGCACCCTGGTGGCCCTGCTGGCCGCCGTCATGGCCGCCCTGGTCACGGCCCTGACCACCGCCTTCATGCTCCGCAACCTGCGCCGCCCCATGGACAAGGTCCGCGCCGCCATGGCCGCCATCAGCGACGGCGAGTTCAACACCACCGTGCACCTGGGCCGCCACGACGAGTGGGAGGACATCGAGCGGGCGCTCAATTCCATGGCCATGAACCTGGCCACCTACTACGCCGAGATCCAGGAGAACCGCGCCGAGCTGGTGCAGGCCTACGGCGAGCTCAAGCGCGCCGAGGCCAAGTACCGCACCATCGCGGACTACAACTACGACATGGAGGGCTGGCTCGCCCCGGACGGGGCCCTCATCTACATCAGCCCCTCCTGCGAACGCATCACCGGCTACCCGCCGGAGCGCTTCCTGGCCACGCCCGAGCTCCTGCACCAGATCATCCACCGCGACGACATGGGCCTCTGGCTCCAGCACATGCAGGCCGCCACCGAGCCCGGCGGCGAGGGCGCGGACTTCCGCATCTTCCGCCGCGACGGCCGCATGCGCTGGATCAGCCAGGTCACCCGCACCCTGCCCGGCAACCAGGGGCTGCGCTTCTCCATGCGCGACATCACCGACCGCAAGTTCATGGAAAAACAGCTGGAATACGAGTCCCTGCACGACCCGCTCACCGGGCTCTCCAACCGGGCCCTGTGTCTGGACCGCATCCGGCTGGCCCAGGAGCGCGCCAAGCGCCGCGGGGCCTATTTCGCCGTGGTCTTCATGGACCTGGACCGCTTCAAGATCGTCAACGACTCCCTGGGCCACGCCATGGGCGATAAGCTGCTCATCGAGACCAGCACCCGGCTGCTCAAGGCCGTGCGCGAGGTGGACACCGTGTCCCGCTTCGGCGGCGACGAGTTCATCCTGCTGCTGGAGGACCTGAACCTGCCCCGCGAGGGCATCCGCACCGTGCGCCGCGTGCGCGAGCTCCTGCGCGAGAGCTTCGGGCTGGAGGGCCACGACGTGCCCCTCTCCGCCAGCTTCGGGGTGGTCCTCTCCTCCGCCGCCGGGTCCAACAACCCGGAGGAGATCCTGCAGAACGCCAACCTGGCCATGCACCGCGCCAAGGAGGCGGGCCGCGACCGCATCAAGGTCTTCAACCCCCACATGCTCGACCAGGCCCAGGGCCTCATGCACCTGGAGCACGACCTGCGCGCCGCCGTGGCCGGGGGCGAGTTCAGCTTGGTCTACCAGCCCATCTACGCCCTGGCCAACAGCCGCCTCACCGGCTTCGAGGCCCTGGTGCGCTGGGACCACCCCACCCGCGGCCGCATCGACCCGGGCGAGTTCATCCCCGTGGCCGAGGGCACCGGCATCATCAACGAGCTGGGCCGCTATGTCCTGGCCCGCGCCTGCCGGGACTTCGTCCGCTGGGCCACCCGGTTCCCCGACGCCGGCCGCCTGACCATGGCGGTCAACGTCTCCAGCCGCCAGTTCGCCCGCCACGACCTGGTGGAGATGGTCCAGGCCGTGCTGGCCGAGACCGGCATGCCCCCCCGCCGCCTCAAGCTGGAGATCACCGAGACCAGCATCATGGAGCACGGGGCCAGCGTGGTGCTCAAGCTGGGACGGCTCAAGCAGCTGGGCATCCTCATGAGCATCGACGACTTCGGCACCGGATACTCGTCCCTGGCCTACCTGCAGAAATTCCCCCTGGACAACCTCAAGATCGACCTCTCCTTCGTCAAGATGCTCGACGTGGCCCCGGAAAACGTGGAGATCGTCCGCGCCATCATCACCCTGGCCCACACCCTGGGCCTGGAGGTGGTGGCCGAAGGGGTGGAGAAGCCCGAGCACCTTGAAGTGCTGTGCTCCCTGGACTGCGAGTACGGACAAGGGTACCTTCTCGCCCGTCCCCTGGAAGAGGCCCAGGTGCTCGAACTCCTGGCCGCCCAGCCCGGCAACACCCCATCCTGCGAGGTTTTCGCGTGATCGATCTCCACACCCACTCCACCGCCTCCGACGGCAGCTGCTCCCCCACCGAACTGGTGGAGCTGGCCCACCGGGCCCGGCTCAGCGCCGTGGCCCTCACGGACCACGACACCATGGGCGGCCTGGCCGAGGCCAAGGCCGCGGGCGCGCGCCTGGGCATCGAGGTCATCCCCGGGTGCGAGCTCTCCGTGGGCGAGGGCAAGCGCTCCATGCACATCGTGGGGCTCTGGCTGCCCGAGCACCCGGGCGCGCTCCAGGCCCGGCTGGATTTCGTGCTGGAGGCCCGGGCCAGCCGCAACGCCAAGATCGTGGCCAAGCTGCGCGACCTGGGCATCGACATCACCCTGGCCGAGATCGAGGCCGAGGCCCAGGGCACCGTGGGCCGCCCGCACTTCGCCAAGGTCCTGGTGCGCAAGGGCGCGGCCAACAGCATCCAGGACGCCTTCGACCGCCTGGTGGGCAACGACGGCAAGGCCTACGTGCCCCGCGTCCGCCTCACCCCGGAGGAGGGCATCCGCCTGCTCAGCGGCGAGGGGGCCATGCCCGTGCTCGCCCACCCCTATCTCTACGCCCTGTCCGACGCCGACCTGGACGAGACCGTGGCGCGCTTCAAGTCCTACGGGCTGGAGGCCATCGAGGCTTACTACACCGAGCACTCCCAGGCCCAGACCGCCTTCTACAAGGCCCTGGCCGAGCGCCACGGCCTGCTGGTCAGCGGCGGATCCGACTTCCACGGCGACCCCAAGCCCTGGTGCAAGATCGGCATCGGCCGCGGCTCCCTGCGCGTGCCCGACGCCGTGCTCGACGCCATGAAGGCCCATCGCCGCAGCCGCGGCCAGTGGGTCTGACGGTAGATTCCGTTTATCCGGATCGACGAATTTTGTAGCTGCTCGGCGGGCCCGCGCCCCTGGACGGCGGATTGCGCTGGCTGGTTATATAAATAAATCTATATTTACCCACTGTGCGGTCCGGCCGCCTCGCCAGGGCCCTACGGCCCGTGGCCAGCGGCGGGAAAAGCCGCCCCCGGAGCGCCTCCGGGTCCCGGCCGCGCCGAAACACGGCCGGGCCCCAGCGGGCCGCCCCTACAGCTCGAACGGAGTCAGGCTCTCGAAGCCCGTGGCCGTGACCACCAGGGTCTGCTCGAACTGCGCGGACAGGGAGCCGTCCCGGGTGACGGCGGTCCAGCCGTCCGACAACACGCGGACTTCCTTCTTCCCGAGGTTGATCATGGGCTCCACGGTGAAGGTCATGCCCGGCACCAGGGGCACGTTGCCCCAGCGCGAACGGAAGTGGGGCACGCTGGGGGCCTCGTGAAAGTCCAGGCCGACCCCGTGCCCCATGTACTCGCGCACCACCGAACAGCCCTGGCCTTCGGCATAGGTCTGGATGGCCGAGGCGATGTCGTTGAGGGTGTTGCCGGGCCGCACCTGGCCCAGGCCCAGCCGCAGGCACTCGCGCGCCACGGCCACGATCTTCTGCGCGTCCCGGGACGGGGTGCCCACGAAATACGTCTGGTTGCAGTCGGCGTAGTAGCCGTCCAGAATGGTGGTGATGTCCACGTTGACGATGTCGCCGTCCTCCAGGACGTTGCCGCCCGGGATGCCGTGACAGACGACCTCGTTGGGCGAGACGCAGACGCTCTTCGGAAAGCCCTGGTAATGCAGCGGGGCGGGCCGGGCGCCGTTGTCCACGGTGAACGTGTGC
Source organism: Desulfovibrionaceae bacterium (assembly GCA_050255855.1). Classification (GTDB taxonomy): domain Bacteria; phylum Desulfobacterota; class Desulfovibrionia; order Desulfovibrionales; family Desulfovibrionaceae. The sequence goes on along the minus strand of JBFWIY010000228.1, from coordinate 1,206 downwards.
ACCGCCCGGTCGATCTCCTCGGTGGGCACGCCCGGCCGGATCAGGTCCTGAATGACCTCGAAGGTCCGCATGACCAGCGCGCCGCAACGGCGGATGCCCTCGATCTGCTCCGGCGTCTTCAGCCGGATCTTGTACTGCTCAAACATCGTCCTGGCCACGTCGTGGCCCGCCGCCTCGTCCTTGTCCATGCAGCATTTCTTGTACTTCTTGCCGCTGCCGCACGGGCAGGGATCGTTGCGCCCGACTTTGGTGTTCATGAATCGTCTCCCGGATGAAGATTGCCCCGGCCCGAAGGCCCGGGGGGATGCTTACAAAAAGTGCGGGGAATGAAAAGGCTCAAGTTCCCCGGATGGATCGGAGACATCCGGTCCGAAGGGCCAAAACCTCCGCCCCCCGCTCGTCCCACCACATTGATCTTTTTTTCACAATCCGCGCCTCCCTGTCCGCGCCGGCCGCCCCAGGGGGACAAAAGCATTGTGCGGTTTTGAACGTGGGTTACACCGGCCGCTGGTTATGCTAAAAAAAGCATACTCAATCGCCCCGCGCGACCGGCACCGCCCATCATGCCGCGCGGCGCAACCATACTCAACCCCCCGGAGGGACCCATGACCAATCAGGAAATGCACGCGGCGCTCTACGACAACCTGCGGCTCTACCACTTCCCCGTCGCCATCAAGTTCCTGTTCAAGGACGAGGATGTGGCCGATTTCGAGAACCGCACCGCCGAATACGTCACCCCGGTGAAACCCATGACCTTCTGCCAGTGGGAGATCGCCGCCCGCATGAAGGGCCAGATCGTGCTGGGCCGCGAGGCCGAACTGGGCTGCGCCAACGCCCGGTTCTCCTTCGGCTGGAGCTCCATGTCCGAGGCCGAGATCAAGAGCCACGAGAAATACGCCCGCGACCTGGCCCAGGCCGAGCGCTTCCTCAAGACCAAGGCCCGCCTGCCCGAAGGCGCCCTCAAGGCCGTCATCGTGGCCCCGCTCTTCGCCGCGGACTTCATTCCCGACACCGTGCACTTCTACGTGGACAACATGCAGGCCTACCACCTCTGCGTGGACTACATGGCCGCCATGGACATCCACCCCCTGCGCACCAACATCACCATGAACTCCTCGGCCTGCGGCGGCAACGTCTACTCCTACCTGGAACGCACCGCCAACCTGCTCCCCGCGTGCAGCGGCAGCTACAACGCGGGCAAGACCG
>JBFWIY010000227.1:3604-5488 GCA_050255855.1 Desulfovibrionaceae bacterium | reverse complement strand
CGTCTACCGGGAGTTGCGAAGGGCCAGACTGCGTTTCATGGCCATCTACCTGAAGCTCATTCCCTTTCCGGACGAAATGGTCCGCCCGAATCTGGGCGAGCGTCTGCGCCGCTTCAAAAAGAAATACCTGTCCCTGAAAAAGCTGACCCGGACCATGGCCCTCAGTCCTCGGTTCCCGGCGGAGTGGGTGGGGCTCCCTTCGGCCGTAGCCCATGTGGTCATCAATGGCAGCCACCTGCCCAACTATTACCCCTCCGGCCCCCGAACCGCCATCATCGAGGCTCATGCCCTCAACTATGACGTGGCCCTCAAGCGCGACCGCAACGCCGCACGATCACCGGAACTGGCCCACCTGGATGGTCCCCGGCGACGTCCCCTGGCGGTGTTCCTGGAAAGCTGCGCTCCGTTGAGCACCGACGTCGCCCACACCAACCAATGCCGGACGCTGACCCAGGAGGAGTACTACCCCTGCCTCCTGGACTTCTTCGGACGGCTGCGCGCCCAGGGCGTGGATGTCGTGGTGGCCGCGCATCCCAAGGCCCCCTGGGAGGGCCGCCTGGAGCATTTCCGGGACATGCCCCTGTTCCAGGGCAAAAGCGACGAGCTGGTGGAGCTGGCCGACCTGGTGGTCATGCACTACAGCACGGCCCTGACCTTTCCCATCCTGCGGCGCAAGCCCCTCCTCTTTTTGACCACGGACCAGATCAACCTCGGCTATGACGGACAATTCCTTCAGGCCACGACCCTGTTCCTGGGCAAACGCGCCATCAACATCTCCCATGACTACGAGATCGATTTGGCCGAGGCCATGCACGTGGAGAAAGATGTCTACCTGCGCTACGAGCGCGAGTTCATCCGCGCCCGCGGCGACGACGACCGGCTGTTCTGGGAGATCGTGACGGACGGCCTGCGCGAGGCGGGCCTCATGGACAAGGCCTGAGCGGCGCTCAGCTCCGGGGCGGCAGCAGCCCGGCCCGGTCCAGGGCCGCGTGGATGCAGGCCGCGATCATCTCGTTGGCGGCCTTGTTGGGGTGGGCGTCGTCGGGCAGCTTGAACTGCTCGTAGTAGTTGCCCGGCTCCAGGCCGTGCTCGGCGATGTAGCGGTCGTAGGCCGCCTGCTCGCAGTCGAAGCCCGCATAGTGCATCTGCGGGTCCCCGGCGAAATATTCCTCCAACAGCTCCCCATCCCGCCGGGCCCGGGCCAGGGTGGTCTCGTCGGTGAAGCGGTAGGGGAAGTGGTGGTAGACCAGCACGTGGCAGCCGTGCTCCCGGCCGAGCTCGCGCAGGTCGCGCGCCACGTCGGCCAACACCATGCGCCGCAGCTCCTCGCTGGCCACGGCCTCCTTGTCCGGCACGGAGTGGAACCGCCCGTGACGCAGCACGTCGACGTGCCGCCACAGGGACTTGAGCTTGCGCAGGCCCCAGAGATGGACCGACAGGGCCAGGTGCGTGCGCACGTCGGCCAGGGAGAAGTCGTGGGGCCGGGCCAGCCGCTGCATCAGGGTGTGCAGGCGCTGCATGTACCAGGCCCCGGGCGTGACGCCCAGGTCCAGCAGGCGGTAGCCGCCGCGGTGCCGCCGCACGTAGACGGGCCGCTCGCCCACCCGGCGCACGCTGAAGGCCTCGCGCCGGAAGGCCCGGGTGGTGTACCCGGCGAAATAGCTGACGACCAGCACCCGCGGCCGGTAGAAGGGCAGCATCCGGCGGGCGTAGCGGACCATCTGGAGGATGTTGAAGTTGCCGCCGCCCAGACAGGCCGTGTCCAGGCCGTAGCGCTCCTCCAGCAGGCCGCAGAAGCTCTCCTCGTACTCGCAGCCCACGCCCATGACCCAGGAGGACCCGAGCACGCAGATGTCCCGGGGCCGGGCCTTGCGGCCCGGGGTC
>JBFWIY010000227.1:0-3594 GCA_050255855.1 Desulfovibrionaceae bacterium | reverse complement strand
TGACCCGCTCGCCCAGGTCGTTGGTGAAGAAATGCTCGGCGGTGTGGGCGCGCTGCATGAAGGTGCTGACGTTGGGGCCGAGCACCAGCCCCACCTCCGGGTCGCCCACGTAGATGGCCTGCGCGCCCGCGCGGGTCTCCTCCCGCTGGGCCGCCGCATAGGCCACGTGGGCCTGACGCACCAGCCGGGCCAGCAACACCAGGCAGCCCAGGGCCGCCGCAATTCCGCCGACGATCCACCACATGACCGCGTCCTCAGAACAACGGATAGATGTCTTCGTTGTCCTTCTTGGCCCCGTCCCCAGCCTTGTCCTTCCGGGCGGAGCCGCGCACGAACAGCCGCTCGTACAGGGCGATGAGCCAGAACAAGAAACGCCGCATGGCTTTGTCTCCTTGACGCCGGAACAGGGGTCCCGCGCCTTGCCGCCGGGCCTCAGGCCCCGGCGGGTACGTTGCCGGCCGCCGCCTCGGCCAGGTCACGGCGGTAGGCCTCCAGGGCCTCCGGGGGCATGGCGTAGGGCCGGGCCGCCCAAAGGCCGAGATGCCGGCGGTGCGCCGCCAGGATGCGCCGCAGCCGCTCCAGCGCGCCGTCCAGCCCGGCCCGGCCGGGATGCCCCGGCTCCAGGCCCCAGGCGCACAGCAGGCAGGTGTCCATGACCTTCCACAGGGTCAGGCGGTCGGTCATGGCCAGGGGATGGGAGGCCGTGCCGAAAATCAGCGATTCCCGGAAAAACCAGTACGAAATGGTGCGGCAGCGCTCCGCCAGGCTGGGCTCGCGCCGGAGGTGGAAGTCCAGCAGGGCGGCCGCGCGCGCCCAGACCTGGGCCCAATCCAGGCCGGCCAGGGTCCGGCGCAGGGTCTCGGGGTCCGCGCCGGGCTCGCCCGTGGTGGCCCACCAGGCCCGGAACTTGTCCGGCAGGGGCAGCAGGGGCTCGAAGTCCCCGGGGGGAAAGGGCAGGCCGGGACCGGCAAGGGCGGCGTAGGCCGGGGCCAGGTGGCGCAGGAAGTAGAACTCGGCCACGCGGCCCTGGTCCAGCCCCCGCGCGGGCGGATGCGCGGCCAGGAAGCCGGGCAGCCCCAGCACCGGATGGGACAGGATCGACACGACGTGGCGACGTCCGGCGTCCGGGCTGAAGGCGGCGTTCTCCTCCAGCAGGGCGGGGTAGTCCTGGTGCGCGGCGGCGGCGACCACCGCCTCGGCCGCGGCCGGGTCGGGCGCCACGGCGAACTGGTAGTACTGGTAGAAGTCGCCCTGGCCGCCTGCGTAGCGGTCCGGATTCAGCGGCAGGTAGGCCACCTCGGCCCGGACGTCCCCGGCGGCCAGCCCCAGCGCGCCCTCCAGCTCCTCGCGCAGCCGCCGGTGCAGGCGGACGCAGGCGGCGCGGTCCGGGTGGCAGTAGTCCACGAAGTCGGCGTCGGCCGCCAGGGGGGCCATGTCCAGCAGCGCGGCCCGGCCCTCGAAACGCCGGGCCACGCGGGCCACGGCCTGGCGGTAGGGGGCGGTCACCCGGTAGGTGCCCAGGTCCAGGGTGCGGGCGCGTTCGCGCAGGGCCGCGGCCCCGGCCGCGTCGCCGCGCGCCTCGGCCACCCGGGCCAGGTTGAACAGCACGATGGAATACAGCGGGTTGCCCGCCTCGGGGATCTCCCGCAGCAGGGCCTCGGCCTCGTCCAACCGCCCGGCGTCGAAGCGCATGGCGGCGCGGTTGTTCAGGGCGATGTGGCGGAACTCGCCCCGCCGGGCCTCGCCCACGCCGTAATAGATGTCGTCGGCCTCCTGCGTGCGCCCGGCCTCGTGCAGGCGGATGGCCTGGGTCAGCCGGTCGGCGGCCAGGCAGGGCCGCAGGGGCAGCCGTTCGTGCAGGCCGAAGATCTTGTAGTACAGGAAGTTGCCGATGTTGTTGCAGGGCGGGTAGTCGGCCTTGGAGACCGGGTTCACCAGCACCAGGGCCCCGCCGTCGGCCAGCACGGCCCCGGCCAGCTCGGCCAGTTGGACCTCGTAGTCCGCCGGGGGGACGCAGGGCGTCAGGGCGTTGGCCGCTAGGTCGAACTCGCGGAACTGAAACGGCTTGTTCCGCAGGGCCAGGGGCGTGGCGCGCTTGAACTTCGCATTGGCCGCCGCCACCCGCTCCGGGCTCCAGCGGCGCAGCCGCGGCTTGGCCGGGCCGTAGGCGCAGGCGTCGCAGTTGCCCAGGTAGACCACCACCGCGTCGGGCCGCAGCTCCGGGGCCTGCTCGCGGTAGTGCAGCAGGGCGTCGGACATGGTCATGCCCACGGCCGAGGGGGTGACGATGCGCACCGGCCGGTCCCAGGCCACGCCCCGGAACATGTCGAGATGGTTTTCCACATGGCTGCCCGTGACGGCGCTGGCGGAATCGCCCAGGACAAGCACGGTGCAGGGGGGTGCGGAAGGCATGGCGATACCTAAGCCGTCTCCCTTCGCGAAGTCAAGACGGCGGGACGGCGGACGGCCGCCGTGCCAGGCGGGCCGCCCGTCACCAGGCGTAGCCGAGGTCCTGCAGGGGCAGGCCGGTGCGCTCGGCCAGGGCGTGGTTGGACGCCCGGAACAGGTCGCAGAGCGGGGCCTCCCACTCCTCCGGAATCTCGATGCGCACCCGCCGGGCCTCGCGGTGGCGGTTGGAATACAGGGACCCGGCCAGACGCAGCAGGGCCGGATGCCGCGCCAGCCAGCTTCCCCGCCGCTGCAGCCCGTGCATGTACAGGTGCTTCTGGAGCCAGCGGTCCGCGTTCTGGGCGTTGAGCCGCCGTTCGCCCATCTCCCGGTCCAGGGCCGGGTCCGGCTCCACCCCCAGGAAGGCGCAGAGCCCGGCCAGGCAGGCCGTGCGGTCCGCCCGGAAGCGCTCGAAGGGCAGGACCAGGACGTTCTCCGGCCCGAAGGCGGCGTGCAGGGCCTCCACCAGGCGATGGTACTGGGCCAGCCAGAACCAGCCCTGATGCAGATCCAGCAGCCGCCGGTGGTAGCCGAGCCAGTCCTCCATGGGCAGGAAGCGGCCGTTGCACGGGGCGGGCAGGTTCTTGAGCTTGTTGTTGTCGTGGCCGTAGAGGGAGCACAGAAAGGAGCGCTGCTCCCGGATGGTCAGCAGGATGCGGCAGGGGGCGAAGGCCTCGCGCAGGCGGCGGATGGTGTCGCCCTTGTCCCGGTCGGAGTCGATGATGATCTCGTCGGAATACAGGGCGACGCGGCCCTCGGTCCGGGCCCGCTCCAGGGCCTGCCCGGCCAGGGCGCGCAGGGGCTCCGGGCTCCAGACCATGCCGTCCTGGAGGATCAGGCCGTCCACGGCCCGGCGGAAGGCCGCCTGGAACCCGTCGGGCTCGGCCGCCTTGCCCAGATAGAGAATGCCCCGGTGTCCGGGGAAAAACACCTTCTGAAAGGAGGTGGTGGCCGTCTTGCCGACGCCGATGTGCACGGTGAGCATGGAAGCGCTCCTCGCCCCGGTCCCGGGGCCGGCCCGGCGGGAATGTGTTGACAAGGAAAGGGCCTGCGGCAATAATTTTTTGTTTTATGAAAGGAAATGAAGCCTTGTCAATCCACGATCCCCGCGACGACGAAGCGGTCCCCGGCGGGCTCGACTTCCGG
>JBFWIY010000226.1:0-5493 GCA_050255855.1 Desulfovibrionaceae bacterium | reverse complement strand
CGTCCCAACAGACGCCCCATTTGTTCAGGGGGGAGCACCTGCGGTCCGGTCGGCGTAGCCCTCAGGATGTGGAGGTCGTCCCCATCCAGAGGGTACTCGAAAACGAGCGGTTGTCCAACCTCGCGCTCCAGGGTGGTCTTGATGTCCAGGACCACGGGGTTGTCCGACCCGTTGACGATGAGATTTTCAACGATCTCCCGGGCCACGCGGCGCACCATCTCCTGTCGTCTGGCGTCGCGGGCGTCCGGATCCGGCCGTTCGGCTCGGGCGAGCAGCATCGTCCGGTCGAACCGGGCGAGCCGCCGCGCACTGGTCAGTTGCCGACCGTAGGTGCGCAGCATGGTTCTCACCTTAACCGAGGCTTCGGGCATCTGTGGGACTCCTATGTTATGTATAGAATCGGCGGGTGCGAAAATAACTTTAGGGGTTCCGGCGCAAAAAATGGGGATTTTTTTTCACGCCAGGGGCCCGGCCTTGAATTTTGCAGCATTTTGAACTAGGTAGGCCACATGCACGGTCACATCGGATCCATGCTCGTCATCACCCGCGCCGGGGACCCCGACGCCGCCGCCCTGGGGGCCGAGATCGCCGCCTACCTGGAGTCCCGCGCGGTCTCCGCCACCATCTGCGAGCACCGCACCGACGTGGAGACGGCCGAGGCCCAGAACCCGGAACGCCCCTTCGACCTGGTGCTGGTGCTGGGCGGCGACGGCACCTACATCTCCGTGGCCCGGCGGCTCTACGCCCTGCAGATTCCCATCCTGGGCCTGAACCTCGGCCGGGTGGGGTTCCTGGCCGACCTGCCGCGCGAGCGCTGGCCGGAGCTGCTGGACGACCTGCTGGCCCGGGGCGTGCGCGCCCGGCGGCTGCGCATGCTGGCCTACCGGCTGCTGCGCGGCGGGGGCCAGGCGGCGCGCGGGGTGGCGGTCAACGACGTGGTCATCGGCCGCGGGCGGCTGGCCCGGCTGGTGCGCCTGGAACTCCGCCTGGACGGGCGCTCCCTGGGCGTGCTCCGGGCCGACGGGGTCATCGTCTCCACCCCCACGGGCTCCACGGCCTACTCCATCTCCGCCGGCGGCCCCATCGTCCATCCCCAGGTCAACGCCCTGTGCGTCACGCCCATCTGTCCGTTCCTGAGCGGCTACCATCCCCTGGTCCTGCCCGACGACCGCACCGTCACGGTGCGGGTCATCGAGGCGCGGGGCGAAGTGACCCTCACCGAGGACGGCCAGGAGACCCTGACCCTGCGCCCCGGCGACGAGGTGGCCCTGACCCGGTCGGCCACGGACCTGCTGGCCGCCGACCTGGACGGGCAGTCCTTTGTGGAGCGCATCACCAGCCGGGGCATCATCGCGGAGCGCTGACATGGTCAAACTGCCGGATAGCGGATCGGTCCTGGACGTGCACTACGGGGTGGACCCCGCCCTGGACGCGCTGCTGCTGCACTTCACCACCGAAAACAACATCGAGTACTTCACCGACCCCCAGGAGAACGCCCCGCCCGAGCAGGTCCGCTTCATCGTGGCCCTGGACGAGAACGCCTTCTACGCCCCGTGCTCGGACTGGATGTTCTGGCAGCTGCTGCGCAGCCAGCCCTCGCACGAGCTGTTTCTCGAATACCTGCGCCAGTGGCGCACCGTGGTGGACCTGGCGCGCGAGCGCGTGGCCGACCCCTACCTGCGGCGGCGCATCATCGCGCTGCTGCGCCACAAGTTCCGCCTGGCCCTGGGCAACTGCATCTTCATCCCCTCGCGCCTGCTCAAGCGCATGCTCACCATCTTCATGGCCCAGAGCGGCCTGGACGACCCCTCCCGGGAGAGCCGCCAGCGCCGCAACCTCCAGGCCGCCGGGGTGCTGGGGGCCCGGGCCTGGGACCGGGCGCTCAACGTCTGCCCGGCGGAGCAGTTCGCCTGCCAGCGCCTGGGGGATCTGCGCTTCGAGCTGGACTTCCTGGAGTTCCGGCGGCTGGTCTGCCTGTCGGCCATGCAGCTCACCCTGGCCGCGGCCGACCCGGAGACGGCCTGCGCCCAGGCCGTGGCGGAGTGCGAGGCCGAGGCCGGGGCCTTCGAGCCCCTGCGCGGGCTGCTGGGCTTCGGGGAGCAGAGCCTGCGCATCCTGTTCCTGCCCGAGGGCAGCGGCAACATCCTCTTCGACGCCGAGCTGCTGCGCTGCCTCATCCGCCAGGGCCACCGGGTGGTGCTGGCCCTGAAGGAGGGGTTCTATTTCGACGCCCCCCTGTTCTGGGACCCGGAGCACGATCCGGAGCTGGCCCGCGCCCTGCACGGGGCGCGCTTCGTGCCGGAGGTGCGCGTCTCCAAGAACGAGCTGCTGCGCGCCATGGCCGAGAGCCCGCTTTTGGTCATCTCCGACGGCACCCGGGAGCGCTTCAACCCCTACCGCACCTCCGTGACCTTCGCCCGGGCCTGGAAGGAGGCGGACCTGGTCATCGCCAAGGGCGAGGAGCACTACCGCCGACTGGTCCAGACCAGCCACGAGTTCACCCGCGACATCCTGTGCTATTTCCGCGACCAGAGCGGGCATCTGCACCTGCACTTCAAGCCCAAGGCCGAGTGGGTGCGCAAGTTCAGCGAGTCCGACATCCGGGCCAAGGCCGAGGCCATCATCGAGGGCATGCGCCGGGCGCGGAGCGAGGGGCGCACGGTCATGTTCTACTCGGCCATCATCGGCTCCATCCCCGGCCAGGTGAAGGTGGCCGTGGAGGTGGTCACCACCTTTGTGGAATACCTGCGCACCCGGCTGGAGAACGCCTACATCATCAATCCCGGCGAGCACTTCGAGGAAGGCATGGACGCCGACGACCTGATGTACATGTGGGAGAAGGTGCAGCGCAGCGGGTTCATCAACGTCTGGCGCTTCCAGTCCACCCAGGACATCGAAAAGAGCTTCGAGCTGCTGGGCCGCAAGGTCCCGCCGGTCTGGGCGGGCAAGGACGCCACCTATTCCACCGGCTGCACCAAGGAGATGCACATCGCCCTGGACCTGCAGAAGAAGACCCCGGAATTGCAGATCATCGGCCCCAACCCGGAGCAGTTCTTCCGCCGCCGCGAGTACGGGGTGGGCAAGTTCTGCGACGTGGCCGTGGACGACTGCGGCGCGTAGGCCGCCGGGACGGGGCGGCCCCTCCGGCTAGTCCGCGTTCTGGCGCGTCTGGGCCGAGGGCGAGCGGGGGATGCTCACCCGGAACCAGGTGCCCTCGCCCGGGTGGGACTGCACCTCGATGCGCCCGCCGTGCTGCTCCACGATCTGGTTGGAGATGAACATCCCCAGGCCGGTGCCCCGGATGCCCTTGGAGGAGAAGAACAGGGTGAACATCTTCTCCTGGGTCTCCCGGTCCATGCCGATGCCGTTGTCCTCCACGTCGAAGATCACGTCGTCGCCGTCCAGGCGCACGGAGAACACGATGTGGTGCTCCGGCTTGGCCCGGTCCGCCACGCAGGCGTCCACGGCGTTCTCCACGATGTTCACCAGGGCGGAGTGCAGCACGCCGGGATCCACCTCGGCCGCGCCCAGCTCGGCCTGGTCCGTGAGGTAGCGGCGCGTGAAGCGCACCCCCTGGGCCGCGGCCTTGGGCTCCATGACCGTGGCCACCTGCTCCACCAGGGCGGGCACGTCCACCCGCTCCCAATTGAGCTCGCGGCGTTTGGCGTAGTAGAGGATGTCCAGCACCATGCCGCGGATGCGGTCCACCATCTGCCGGACCACGGCCCAGCCGGCCTGGACCTGGTCCGGGTTGTGCCGGGTGAAGCCCGAGTCCACCCGGTAGATGCCGCCGTCCAAGGCCGTGAGCAGCCCCTTGACCCCGTGGGAGATGGAGCCGATGAGCAGGCCCAGGGAGGTCAGGTGGTCCTGGAGCTGGCGGATCTGGCTGATGTCCGTGGAGAGCTCCATCACCTGGGCCACCCGGTTCTGGGCGTCCAGGATGGGCACGGTCTGGACCCAGACGTTGCGCCGTTCCCCGTCCTCCGTGGCCACCACCTTTTCGCACTCGTGGAGCAGGCCGTCCTCGAAGGTCTGCTGTGCCGGGCAGTCGGGGCAGGGCTCGTCGCGGTGCATGTAGGTCCGGTAGCAGGCGTCGCCCACGCGGGCCTGGAAGTCCTCGCGCATCCGGCGGTTGGTCTCCAGGAGCATCAGGTTCCGGTCCTGCACCGTGGCGTAGCAGGGCACGGTGTCGAAGAGGTGCTGGTAGCGCAGCACGGACTGGCGCAGCTCCTCCTGGAGGCGGTTCACCTCGGCGATGTCCACCGAGACCTCCAGCACCAGCTCCACGCCCGAGTCGCCGCTGCGGATGGGCGCGGTGTGGACCAGCACCGGGATCTCCTCGCCGGTGACGGTGATGACCGTCTCGCGGCTGCGCTGGCCCTGGCCGGTGCGGAAGGTCTTGCCCACGGGGCAGTCCTCGTCGTCGGCCAGGCGGTGGCAGTAGATGTCCCAGCTCTGGCAGCCCCGCTTGTCGCCCAGCCGCTCGATGTAATAGCGGTTGACCGAGACGATCTCCATGAAGCGGTTGTGCACCGAGACCAGGCAGGGCAGCTCGTTGATGATGCCGGTCTCGCCGTCCACCTGTCCGGCCAGGTCGGTCAGGGCGTCGGTGAGGCCCTCCATGAGCTGTTTGGCGGCGAGCTGGCGTTCGGCCTCCACCAGGGCGGCGGACTTCTGGGCCACCAGCCGCTCCAGGTTCTGGGTGTACTGCCGGAGCTGCTCGCGCATGAGGATGCGCTCCCGGGAGCGGCGCAGCGCCACCTCCATGGCCGCGGTGCTGATGGGCTTGGTGATGAAGTCCGTGGCGTTGGCCTGGAGGCTCTGGATGGCCATGTCCATGTCGCCGTGGCCGGTGACCATGATGACCTCGGTGTCGGGCCGCAGCTCCTTGATGCGCCGGAGCAGCTCCAGCCCGTCCATGCCGGGCATCTTGACGTCGGTGAAGACGATGGGCGGCTCGATCTCGGGGATCATGGCCAGGGCCGTCTCTCCGTCCGGGGCGGTGCTGACCTGGTAGCCCATGTCCATCAGCGTGATGGACATGACGGTGCGGATGCCTTCCTCGTCGTCCACCAGGAGGACGTGGGGCAGGGCGGAGTCGGATTTCATGTCGGGGTGGGGCGGCGGCGCCCCGCGGGGCGCCGCCGATGGTGTTGGTTTCGGTCGCCGACGGCTAGCCGATGGTCTCCTTGACGATCTTCAGGACGTTGTCCGGCTCGAAGGGCTTCTGGATGGTGGCCACGGCCTTGCGGATGGCCAGGTGGATGCCGGACAGGCCGCTGATGACGATGACCGGGGTTTCCTTCAGGGCGTCGCGCTGGGAGAACTTGCGGTAGAAGCGGGGCCCCCATTCGTTGGGCATTTCCAGGTCCAGGGTCACGAGATCGGGCCGTTCGGCCTCCATGACGTGCAGGGCCTGCTCTCCGTCGTTGGCGGTGCAGGTCTGGTAGCCGTTGTCCTCGAACAGGGCCTTGAGATAGTCCACGATGTGCG
>JBFWIY010000225.1:0-5510 GCA_050255855.1 Desulfovibrionaceae bacterium | reverse complement strand
TGCCGAGCAGGGCCGCGGCCAGGATCGTCAGCAGTGCGGACATGCGACCTCCTCAAGTCCAACAGGAGTCTGCGGCAGCGCGTTTTTCCCGTCAAGGGACCGGATCGGCTTGCCCTTTCCCCCGGCTTGCGGGTATTCTCCGCCCCGCAACGCAAGGAGCGACCATGTCCGAGCCCCCTGCCGGCGCCCCCCTGGAGCCGACCATCAGTTATGACGACTTCCGCAAGGTGGACGTGCGCCTGGGCCGCATCGTCCGCGCCGAACCCTTTCCCGAGGCCCGCAAGCCCGCCTACAAGCTCTGGATCGACTTCGGCCCGGAGATCGGCGAACGGCGCTCCAGCGCCCAGATCACCCGCCACTACGACCCCGCCGCCCTGCCCGGCCGCCTGGTGCTGGCCGTGGTGAACTTCCCGCCCCGGCAGATCGGCCCGGTGCGCTCCGAGGTCCTGGTCCTCGGCCTGCCCGACGCCGAGGGCGCGGTGGTGCTCGTGGGCCCGGATTCCGGCGTGGATCCGGCCGCCCTGCCCCTGGGCGGCCGGCTGTTCTAGCCCGCCCCGGCCCGCGCCGCGCCCCCCGCGTTCCGGCGAAACGCGCTTCCGCACCATGCGCCCGCATGGTACGGACATCCCATCAGGAGCATTCCATGTCCGCGTCCGACCCCATCACCCTGTTCCTGGACATCGGCTCCGGCACCCAGGACGTGCTCCTGCACATCCCCGGCCGCGAGATCGAGAACTGCCCCAAATTCGTGCTGCCCGCCCCGGCCCGGCTGGTGGCGGCGCGCATCCTGGCCGAGCCCGCCCACCGGCCCGTGCACCTGACCGGCGTGAACATGGGCGGCGGGTTCTTCCGCGCGGTCAAGGCCCGGCTGGACGCGGGCGGCCGGGTGAGCGCCACCCCCGAGGCCGCCCTGGCCCTGGGCGACGACCCCGAGCCCCTGCGCCGCATGGGCCTGGAGATCACCTCCGCGGCCCCGGCGCAGGCGGCGGTGTTCGAGCTGGCCGACTACGACCCGGCCTGGTGGGACCGGCTGCTGGCCGACGCCGAGGTCCCCCGGCCGGAGCGCGTGGCGGCCTGCGCCCAGGACCACGGCTACCACCCCGGCAGCTCCAACCGCATCGGCCGGTTCCGCATATGGGAGCGGCTGCTGCGCGACTCCGGCGGCCACCCCGAGGCCCTCATCTACCACACCGTCCCGCCGGAGCTCACCCGGCTGGCCGCCCTGCAACAGAGCATCGGCGGCGGCCCGGTGGCGGACACCGGCTCGGCCGCCGTGCTCGGCGCGCTCTACGACCCGGAGATCGCCGCCCTCAGCCGGGAGCGCGGCGTGGCCGTGGTCAACGTGGGCAACAGCCACACCATCGCCTTCCTGGTCTTCCAAGACCGCATCTGGGGGGTGTTCGAGCACCACACCGGCATGCTGGCCGACGAGGCCCTGTGGGAGACCCTGGCCCGCTTCCGGCGCGGGGCCCTGCCCTACGCCGAGGTCTTCGACTCCGGCGGCCACGGGGCCCTGACCCTGGACCTGCCCGAGGCGGCGCAGGGTTTTGCCGAAACCGCCCTGCTCGGCCCCCAGCGCGGCCGCCTGGCCGGGCGCGGGGCGCGCCAGCCCGCCCCGGGCGGGGACATGATGCTGGCGGGCTGCTTCGGCCTGCTCCACGGTCTGAGCCTGGTTGAACAGGCCCCGGACAAGGCCTGAACTCGCCTCCGCCCCGGCCTCCGCTTCAACCTCCGCTCCGGCCGCCCCGGGCCGCCGGTCTCCCGGACCGACGACCCGGGGCGTTTTTGCGCCCCCTGTACTTCACGCCGCGCTTCCTCTATGATTGGAGGCTAGCCCCGTAACCACTTCCCGTGGAGTTTCGCCATGCCCGCCTCCCGGAAATCCGCTCCCCAGGCCCCCCAACCTCGGGAGACCCCCCTGCCCTGGCGCGAAAGCGGCTACCATCCCGCCGACGTAGAGCACCTGCGCCGCGACATCGTGCGCCACATCGTCTCCACCCTGGGCAACGACCCGCACCGGGTCATCCCCTACAACTACTACCTCGGCCTGGCCTACGCCGTGCGCGACCGGCTCATCGAGCAGTGGGTCGGCACCCAGCGCGCCTACTACGAGCACCACGCCAAGCGGGTCTACTACCTCTCCCTGGAATACCTGCCCGGCAAGTCGCTCATGAACAACCTGCACTGCCTGGGGCTCATGGACGCGGCGCGCGAGGCCCTGCACGGCTTCGGCCTGGAGCTGGAGGACATGGCCGAGATCGAGTGGGACGCGGGCCTGGGCAACGGCGGCCTGGGGCGGCTGGCCTCCTGCTACCTGGACTCCATGGCCACCCTGGGCGTGCCCGGCTACGGCTACGGCATCCGCTACGACTACGGCATCTTCCTGCAGGACATCCGCGGCGGCCGCCAGGTGGAGCTGCCCGACCACTGGACCGGCCGGGGCACCCCCTGGGAGTTCCAGCGCGGCCGCTACCTCTTCGACGTGCGCTTCGGCGGCGCGGTGCGGGAATACACCGACGTGACCGGCCGCCTGCGCCACGAATGGAAGCAGAAGGACCTGGTGCGGGCCATGGCCTGCGACCTGCTGGTCCCCGGGTACCAGAACGGCAACGTCATCAACATGCGCCTGTGGGCGGCGCGCTCCGACCAGGAGTTCAACCTGGAGTTCTTCAACACCGGCAACTACATCGGCGCGGTGCAGGACCGCATCCGCGACGAGACCATCTCCAAGGTCCTCTACCCCAACGAAGACGTGAGCGAGGGCCGCGAGCTGCGCCTCAAGCAGCAGTACTTCTTCGTGGCCGCCACCCTGCAGGACATCCTGCGCCGCTTCCGCAAGCACCACGACGACTTCGGCCTGCTGCCCGAGCGCGTGGCCATCCAGCTCAACGACACCCACCCGGCCATCGCCATCCCGGAGCTCATGCGCCTGCTGGTGGACGAGGAATGGGTGGACTGGGACAAGGCCTGGGACATCTGCCGCCGCACCTTCGCCTACACCAACCACACCGTGCTCCCCGAGGCCCTGGAGACCTGGCCCGTGGAGCTCATCGGCCGCCTGCTGCCGCGCCACCTCATGATCCTGCGCGAGCTGGACCGCCGCTTCCGCCTCAAGGCCGCCAAGGCCTTTCCCGACGACCCGGGCAAGGTCTCGCGCATGGCCATCATCTCCGACGACGCCGAGGCCCGGGTGCGCATGGCCCACCTGGCCATCGTGGGCTCCCACACGGTGAACGGCGTCTCGGCCCTGCACGGCGAGATACTGAAGGAGCAGACCTTCCACGAGTTCCACAAGCTCTACCCGGGCCGCCTCACCCACGTCACCAACGGAGTGACCCCGCGCCGCTGGCTCAACCAGGCCAACCCGCCCCTGGCCGCCCTGCTCACCGAGGCCCTGGGCCCGGGCTGGGTCACCCACCTGGACCAGCTGGACCGCCTGGCCCCCCTGGCCGACGACGCCGCCTTCAGAAAGCGCTGGCGCGAGGCCCGGGCCGTGAACAAGCGCAAGCTCGCGGACTACGTGCAGCGCAAGCTCGGGGCCGTGGTGGACCCGGCCACCCTGTACGACGTGCACATCAAGCGCATCCACGAATACAAGCGCCAGACCCTGAACATCCTGCACACCATCGCCACCTACCTGCACCTCCGGGACGACCCCTCGCGCAACGACCCGCCGCGCACGGTGTTCTTCGCGGGCAAGGCCGCCCCGGCCTACTTCATGGCCAAGCTGACCATCCGGCTCATCCTGGCCGTGGCCAAGACCGTGAACGCCGACACCGCGGTGCGCGGGCGGCTGGCCGTGTACTTCCTGCCCAACTACTGCGTGTCCCAGGCCGAGCGCATCATCCCGGCGGCGGACCTCTCCCAGCAGATCTCCATGGCGGGCATGGAGGCCTCGGGCACGGGCAACATGAAGTTCGGGCTCAACGGGGCCGTGACCATCGGCACCCTGGACGGGGCCAACGTGGAGATGCTCGAAGCCGTGGGCGAGGACAACATCTTCATCTTCGGCCACACCGCCAAGGAGCTGCGGGAGCTGCGCCCCGGCTACAACCCGCGCGGCTGCCTGGAGGCCGAGCCGGACCTGGCCCGGGCCCTGGACGCCGTGGCCTCGGGCCGGTTCAGCCCGCAGGAGCCCGGGCTCTTCCTGCCCCTGGTGCGCTCCCTGGTGGACCAGGGCGACCGCTTCTTCGTGCTGGCGGACTACGGGGCCTACGCGGCGCGCCAGCGCGACGTCACCGCCGCCTGGCTCGACCCGGAGCGCTGGACGCGCATGAGCATCCTGAACACCGCGCACATGGGCGGGTTCTCCAGCGACCGGGCCGTGCGCGAGTACGCCGAGCGCATCTGGCAGGTGCGGTACATCGCGGGCAACAACGGGACGGAGCCCGCGGAATAGCCGCCCCGCCGGAAAACCGGGAAAAACGAACCGGGCCCCCGCGCACCATGTGCGCGGGGGCCCGTTGCGTCCCGTCCGGTCCCTTGGTCAGAACCGCAGGGAAAGGCAGGTGAGCCCGCCGTCCATCTTCTCGAACTCGCTCATGTCCAGCTCCACCACCTCGCGCCCCAGCCGGGCCACGGCCTCGGCGGTGCGCGGACGGCCCGCAGGCACCAGCACCGTGTCCCCCAGCCACAGGCAGCAGGCGGCGTAGCGCTCCGCCTCCGGGACCACGATGCGCTCGAACCCCTGGAAGGCGGGCTCGTGGGCCAGCTCCGGGGCCACCACCAGGACGTCGCCGCCCAGCCAGGTGACGCTGGTCTTCAGGTGCGGGGCGCGGGGCACGGGCACGGTGCGCACCGAGTAGCCCAGGGGCCCGGCCAGCCGGGCCAGGGCCTCGGCCCCGGCCGGGTCCGTGCGCTCCGAAAGGCCCACGAAGATGCGCCGCCCGGCCATGAGCACGTCGCCGCCCTCCAGCCGCCCGGCGGGCAGGGCCGCCACGGGCCGCAGGGGCACCAGGGCCCGGGCCGCCAGGGCCGCCTCGGCCCGGCGCGGGGCCGCGCCGAAGCTGGCGGCCACGGCCAGCTCGGGCAGCACCACGGCGGCATCCTCCATGAAGCAGGCGTCGGGGTGCTCCGGGGCCTCGGGCAGCACCATCACCGCCAGCCCGGCCGCCTCCAGGGCGCGGCAGTAGGCGGCGTGCTGGGCGCGGGCCAGGTCCGGGTCCGGCGCGCCGAGACCGGAGGTGGTGATGCCGCGGGCCAAGGTGTCCGTCGGGGGGCGGACCAGGGCTCGGGAAAAGGGGACGCCGGAACGGGGCTGGGTGGGCAGGGTGGACATGGGTTCGGCTCGCTGGGCTGCGATTCCACGGGGCGTGACGCCAAGGGCTGGGGCGGGTGCTATCATGCCCGGCGGCCGGAGGCAACCGGGGCCGAGGCCGCGCCGGGCGGGCGGCCCGGGGCGCGGCGAAGCCCCGCGGCGGGGGCGGGAGGGGGCGACGGGAGGACGGGACGGGGCGGGTCAGGCCTCGGCGGGGGGGGTCCTGATCCGGGGCAGGCACAGCCGGAACCGG
>JBFWIY010000224.1:0-5536 GCA_050255855.1 Desulfovibrionaceae bacterium | reverse complement strand
GTTGTCCACGCTCACGCCCAGCACCACGGTGTCGTGGGCCTCGAAGAGCTCCCGGGCCAGGTTGTAGCCCGGCCACTGGTCCGAGCACACCGGGGTCCAGGCCGCGGGCACGAAGCTCACCAGCACGTTCTTGCGGCCGCGATAATCCGAGAGCCGCACCCGGCCGCCATCAATGCCGGGCTCGCTACCGGGCACGATGCCGGGCAGGTCGAAGTCCGGGGCGACGTCGCCCACGCGCAGGGGCGTGGCGCTGTCCACCGGGACGAGGTCACGGGGCTGATAGATGTCCTCCGGGGGCACGCCCCGGGACTCGCCCCCCGAGGCCGCCGCCCCCGCCGCCAGCCCGGCCATGAGGAAGAGCAGCGCCAGGACCGATGCGAGCCGCGACCCAAGCCGCGACACGAACGCGCCGCCGGACCACGGACGTCTCATGGCCGCCCCTCCCCGGCCGCCGCCGGGCGGCCGAACAACTCGTCCAGCAGAGCCCCGGGCTGGGCAAAGGGCCCCACGTGCAGGGCCCGCAGCACCAGCCCGTCCCCGGTCTTCTCCACCAGGGCGAAGCTCGGCGTGCCGGGCGCGCCCAGGGCGTCGTAAAAGGCCATGTCCTGGTCCGGGAACAGGGCGAAGGGCACGGCGTAGTGCTTCTGGAAATAGTCCACCTCGTAGCGGGAGTTGCCCGCGCCGAGGCCCACCAGGGTCAGGCCGCCGGGCGCGCCCGAAGCGCTCCCCGCCGCCAGCAGCCCGGCCAGGTCGTTCACCTTGCAGGCCTCGGCCTGGCAGTGCGGGCAGTACATGCTGAAGGTCTCCACCAACAGCCAGCGCCCGGGCAGGCCGGAGAGGCGCAGCTCCCGCCCCGGCGCGCAGACCAACAGCAGCCCGCACTCGCGCTCCGGCTGGTCCAGGACGATGTCGGGCAGGATCCGGCCCGGGGCCGCGGGCGCGGGGCCGTCGCCGGATTCGGGCCGGGCCGCGGCCGGGGCCGCCCAGAGGAGCAGGCCCAGGACGGCCAGGGCGGCATACTGACAGAAGGGCCAAGGGGCGCGCATGGCGGGGCGGCTCCTTTTCCCGGGCCGGGGCCCGGAAGGGGCGCCGCCGGGCCCGTTCTGGGAAACGGACCCGGCGGCGGTTGCAGGGTTGGTGGAGGCGATACCTGGTCGATCAGCCCCGCATCCGACGCAGCGGCCGGGCCAGGGAGGCCAGCAGCGAGCGGCGGCTCATGGGGCCGGTGACGCCGGGGGCGGCGGCCAGGAAGTCATAGTACTTCTTGGGTTCCGTGGCCGTCAGGTAGATGACGCGCACGTCTTCCGGGTTCACCAGGGTGGCCTTGGGCCACTTCTTCTTGGCCTCGGCCAGGCGCTCCTCCGCCAGGGCCAGCATGTCCTCCCGGTCGCCGAAGTTCATGCAGCCGGTGGGGCAGATCTGGACGCAGGCGGGCAGCAGCCCGTTCTGGACCCGGTCGATGCACATGTCGCACTTGACGATGACCTTGGACTTGGGGTCCTGGCGGGGGATGTCGTAGGGGCAGACCCCGCGCACATCGTCGATGCTCTCCTTGGCCGTCTTCTTGGTGTAGATCACCGCGCCGGTGGCCTCGTCGTGGATCATGGAGCCCTGGACCGTGCCCATCTCGATGCACGGCGGCTCCACGCAGTGGCGGCACTGCTCCGGGAAGAACAGCCAGTTCATGCGGCCGTCCTCGTCCACGGACTCGCTGAACCGCACCAGCTTCAGGGTGCTGGCGGAGAGGTCCGGCGGGTTCTGGTGGGTCCCGGTCTGCTCCGTCTCGGTGGCGGGCAGCTTCTTCCACTGCTTGCAGGCGATCTGGCAGCCGCGGCAGGCGGTGCACTTGGTCATGTCGATGAGGAAGCTCTTTCCAGACATATCGGTCTCCTCCTAGGCCTTGCGGACGTTGACCATGAAGGCCTTGGTCTCGGGAATGCCCGTGTTGGGGTCGCCGACAGACGGAGTGAGCAGGTTGGCGGAATCTCCGCCGTCCTTGGGCCAGACCCAGCCGTAGTGCCAGGGGATGCCCACCTCATGGATGGTGTTGCCCATGACGGTGAAGGGCTTCAGCCGCTCGGTGACGATGGCCTTGGCCCAGAGCGTTCCCATCTGGTTCTCCAGGATCACCTTGTCGCCGTTCTCGATGCCCCGCAGCTTGGCCAGCTCGACGCTCATCTCGCAGAAGATCTGCGGCTCGGCCTCCAGCAGCCAGGGGGTGTAGCGGGTCATGACGCCGGTCTGCCAGTGCTCGGTCACCCGGTAGGTGGTGCACACGAAGGGGAAGCGCGGGTCGCACACGGCGCGTTCCTCGTCCGTGAAGCGCAGGGCCACCGGGTTGTGCAGCGTCTTGGAGAACGGGTGCTCGGACACCGGACAGTCCAGGGGCTCGTAGTACTCGGGGAAGGGTCCCTCGGCGCGGCCCGGTCCGAAGATCCGGCCGTACCCGTTGGGGATCATGATGAACGGGTGCTTGGTCCCCGGGGCCCAGCCGCCGTCGGGCACGTCGCCCACCCACTTCTTGTTCGCCTCGTCCCAGGCGATGACCGCCTTCTGGGGCGCGAAGGGCGCGCCCTTGGCGTCCACGCTGGCGCGGTTGTACAGGATGCGGCGGTTCACCGGCCAGCACCAGGACCAGCCGGGGAACAGGCCGATCTTGGCCTGCATGTCCGTCTGGGTCTTGTCGCGGCGCGCGGCCATGTTGCCCTTCTCCGTGTAGGAGGCGCAGTACAGCCAGTTGCCGGAGCTGGTGGACCCGTCGGCCTGGAGCATGGCGAAGCTGGGCACCAGCTCGCCCGCCTTGTAGGTCTTGTCCTTGATGGTCACGTCCTTGAGGAAGTAGCCGTTGATGAGCTTGGCCGTGGCGTGGGCGTCGAACTCGCCGTGCTCGTTGCAGCAGCCGTCGAGGTTGAAGTCCAGGATGGCCTCCACCGGGCCGTACTTCCCCTGGGTCGCCAGCTTCCGCACGCGGCGCATGAGGTCCACGATGATCTCGCCGTCGGGGATGGTCCCCTTCAGCGGCTCGGGGCCCTTGTAGCGCCACTGCATCCAGCGGCCGGAGTTGGTGATGGAGCCTTCCTTCTCGATGGACACGGAGCACGGCAGCATGAAGACCTCGGTGCCGATGGTCTTGGGGTCCATGCCCGGGCCCTTCCAGAAGGACGCGGTCTCGTTGTCGAAGATGTTGACGTTGACGAGCCACTCCAGCTTGCCCAGCGCGCGCCGGGTCTTGTTGGAGTTGGCGCCGCCGCAGGCCGGGTTCTGGCCCCAGGCGAAGAAGCCCTTGATGGCCCCGTCGTCCATGGCGTCGAACAGCTTCAACCAGGTGTAGTTCTTGCCGGGCTCGCACTTGGGCAGCATCTGGTAGCCCTGGGCCGCGTCCACCGCCGGGTACATGGCCTTCATCAGGCTGGTGATGTACTTGGGGTAGTTCTGCCACCAGGCCGCGCTCATGGGATCCTTGGCCCCGGCCAGGTGCGGGGCGGCCATCTTGTCGATGTACGCCTGCAACGTGCCCAGGTCGGCGGTGGGGATGCCCAGGTAGCCGGGCAGGATGTGCGCGAGCAGGCAGTGGTCCGTGGACCCCTGGACGTTGGACTCGCCGCGCAGGGCGTTGATGCCGCCGCCAGCCATGCCCACGTTGCCCAGCAGCAGCTGGATCATGGCCATGGAGCGGATGTTCTGCACGCCCACGGTGTGCTGGGTCTGGCCCATGGCGTAGAGCATGGTGCCGGTGCGGTCCTTGGTCCCGGTGCTGGCGTAGAGCTCGTAGATCTCGGCGATCTGCTTCTCGCTCATGCCGGTGATCTTGGCGACCTTGTCCGGGGTGTAGCGCGAGTAGTGCTTCTTCAGCAGCTGCAGGACGCAGTGCGGGTCCTGCATGGTGTCGTCGCGCTTGGGAATGCCCGCGTCGTCCAGCTGGAACTTCCAGGTGGACTTGTCGTACTTGCCCTTGGCCGCGTCATAGCCGGAGAACAGGCCGTCCTCGAAGGAGAAGCCCTCGTTCACCAGCAGCGCGCCGTTGGAGTAGTCCCGGACGTATTCGGGGAAGTACTTGTTGTTGGTGAGGATGTAATGGATCATCCCGCCGTAGAAGGCGATGTCGGACCCGGACCGGATGGGGGCGTACACGTCCGCCTTGGTCGAGGTCCGCGTGAACCGGGGGTCCACATGGATGAGCTTGGCCCCGCGCTCCTGGGCCCGGGTGACCCACTTGAAGCTGATGGGGTGGTTTTCCGCGGCGTTGGAGCCGCAGATGAGGATCACATCCGCATTCTGCAGATCGATCCAGTGATTCGTCATCGCACCGCGCCCGAACGACTCTGCCAGAGCCGCCACAGTGGCGCTGTGTCAGATTCGTGCCTGGTGTTCGATGTACACCAGGCCAAGGGAGCGGAGGAATCCCTGGTAGATCCAGCATTCCTCGTTGTCGAGCGCCGCGGAGCCCACCGAGGCGATGGCCTCCACGCGGTTGACCATGCGGCCATCCTTGTCGCTGGCCTGCCAATACTTCTGCCGGGTCTCCAGGACGCGCTTGGCGATGCGGTCGAGCATCCAGTCCCAGGACTTCTTTTCCCACTTGGTGGAGTTGGGGGCGCGGTAGAGCGGAGAGGCGACGCGCTGCGCGTTCTCGGCCAGCTGCCAGATGGACGCGCCCTTGGCGCACAGGGCGCCTTCGCTGATGGGATGGTCGGGGTCGCCCTCGACGTTGATGGCCTTCTTGGTCTTTTCGTCGGTGTTCACGATGAGCCCGCATCCCACCGCGCAGTAGCAGCAGACGCTGGTGGTCTGCTTGCCCTTGCGCAGCACGGCGAGCTGGGCCTTGGCTTCCGTGGGCTCCAGGCTGAAGCCCAGTCCCCCGAAGGCGGCGGCGGCCAGGGCGGACGCCGACATCTTGAGGAACGATCTGCGTTGGACGGTCATGAATCCTCCAGGTTGATGGTGTGGGTTCAGCTGCCGAGGGTCTCCCGCCCCAGGACGAGCATCAGGCCGTAGCCCCAGGCCGCGGGCGGCGGCGGGGCGAGACGGCCCGGCGGCTCCGGGCGGGTCCGCGGCGCTTCCATGCGGCGGGCGTGCAGCCCCGCGGCGCGCTGCGCCACGGTCCCGAGGTCGAACCCCAGGCCGCCGAACGGCGTGGGCCCCAGCCTCCTGTCTTCCTTCATGGGAATCACCTCCTTGCTCCAGGCTTGAAATACGGTTTCGAGCACTCTGTTCACTGTACCAGCCCTAAAGCAGGTCGCAAGTGGAGTGGTCTTGATTCATATCCGGCACCAGGGCGCAGAGACGCTGGATGACCTGGGGCAGGATGGGACGGCCCGCGTTGTTGAACCGGAACTCCAGCTCCTTGAGGTACAGGGGGAAGCGCCCGGGGGTGACCCCCTTGAAGAGTTTGAGGCGCTCCAGGGCGTAGGCCCAGAAGGGGCTGGGGTCCACGTCCACCTCGGGCTGGCGGGGCGGATGGCTCAGGCCCCAGCCGCCCGGGCCGTCGGTGCAGGAGACCAGGGTCTGGTACTGCCGGTAGCGGCCGGTGTAGACG
>JBFWIY010000223.1:0-5579 GCA_050255855.1 Desulfovibrionaceae bacterium | reverse complement strand
GGCCCGGCGGGCCGGAGGACCTGAAGCCTGTCTACACCGCCCGGCGCGGTTTGCAAAGCCCGGGGGCCGCGCGGCCCCGCCTGGTCGGGAAAGTTTTTTATTTCGCCATTCCGGCGCATTGTGACGAATGTGACGGACCACCCGCGCCCCCCGGGTTCAAATCGCCCCCCCGCTGTGCTAGGGTGCAATTCCCGCCGCGCACCTCCCCTAGCCGCTCCCGATGTTTTCCTCAAGTTTTCTGGTCTACGAGACCCGCAAAAAACTTCTAAACTTTGTCTAGAAAAAGGTGCAGGTATTTCCGCGTTTATAGAATCACCACCCCTGTGGAAAAATCATGACTGCCAACCGAGACCGACCGTAATCGGGAATATTGTCTCTAATTAGCCAGGTTGCCTCATTTTTTTGCATCTCCCCCCTGTACAAAACTTCGGCGTTACGCTAGACCGTAACCATGCCGCCGACGCCCTGTTCCGGGCTTGGCGGCGACGGTTCCGGCCCGCGCCTGGGGGACGCCTTCGGGCTCCCCGGAGCGGCCCGGCCGGGCCCCGACGGCGCATGGACTCGCGCCCCGGCGGCCCGCCCCATCCCGGCGTCTTCCCGCGCCGGGCCAAGAGCAGAAGAGAGGAGAGGAGGAGCAATGGACCAGCCGGCAGGCGTCTGGAATTTCGTGCGCGGCCTGGAGCGCTTCAGCCTGTGCGACTGGCCGGGCCGGACCTGCGCCGTGGTCTTTCTGGGCGGCTGCAACCTGCGCTGTCCCACCTGCCACAACGCCGAGCTGGCCTGGGACATGCACTCCCTGCCCGTGATCCCGCAGCACCGCCTCAAGGTCCAGCTGGCCGAGCGCTCCCGCTGGCTGGACGGCGTCACCGTCACCGGCGGCGAGCCCACCATCGCGCCCGGCCTCACCGAGCTGCTGGAGCTCCTGGCCCGCCTGGACCTGCCCGTGAAGCTCGACTCCAACGGCATGCGCCCCGCGGTGGTGCGCGAGCTGCTGCACAGCGGCCTGGTGGACACCTTCGCCGTGGACATCAAGGGCCCCTTCGAACTCTATCCCCAGCTCACGGGCGGCGCGGTCAGCGCGGCCCAGGCCGCCGAGAACCTCGGCGCCATCCTGGACATGGCCCGGGCCAATCCCCGGCGCTTCTATTTCCGCACCACCACGGTGCCCGCCCTCACCGAGGACGACGTCGATACCGCCCGGAGCTACCTGCCCCGCGGCTTCTCGCTCACCCTTCAGGACTACGTACCCCCCAGGAGGATCGTGCATGCCCTCTCAGATCATGAAGAGAGACGGCCGGTTGGAGACTTGGTCCACTGACCGTATCGCCCAGGCCATCTTCAAGGCGCTCAGCGCCAGCGGGGTCAAGGACCCCATCCTCTCCAAACGCCTGGCCCGCAAGGTCGAGGGCAAGCTGGAGGGCATCGAGATTCCCGAGCAGGAGCATGTCCAGGACATGGTCGAGCAGGTGCTCATGGAGTCCCGCCAGTACGAGATCGCCAAGCGCTACGTGCTCTACCGCGAGAAGCGCCGCCAGCTGCGCGAGCAGAAACAGGCCTACCTGGACATCAAGGAGATCATTGACGAGTACATCGGCAAGTCCGACTGGCGGGTGAACGAAAACGCCAACATGACCCACTCCTTCCAGGGGCTCATGCTGCACCTCTCGGGCACGGTCCAGGCCCGCTACATCCTTGAGAAATACCCCGTGGAGATCCGCCTGGCCCACGAGCACGGCTATTTCCACATCCACGACCTGTCCTTCGGCCTGGCGGGCTATTGCGCCGGGTGGAGCCTGCGGGACCTCCTGCTCGAAGGCTTCAACCTGGAGGGCCGCTCCTCGGCCGGTCCGGCCCGGCACTTCGACTCCGTGCTCGGCCAGATGGTGAACTTCCTGGGCACGCTGCAGAACGAGTGGGCCGGGGCCCAGGCCTTCAACAACGTGGACACCTACCTGGCCCCGTTCATCCGCCACGACGGGCTGACCTACGACCAGGTGCGCCAGGCCGTGCAGAAGTTCGTGTTCAACCTGAACACCACCTCGCGCTGGGGCGGCCAGAGCCCGTTCACCAATTTGTCCTTCGACCTGGTCCCGCCCAAGCACATCGCCCAGGAGGCCATCATCATCGGCGGCAAGCTCCAGGACTCCACCTACGGCGAGTACGTGGACGAGATGGAGATGTTCAACCGGGCGTTCTTGGAGGTGATGCTGGACGGCGACTACCACGGCCGCATCTTCTCCTTCCCCATCCCCACCTACAACATCACCAAGGACTTCCCCTGGGATTCGGCCATCGGCGAGATCCTGCTCAAGCTCACGGCCAAGTACGGCGCGCCCTACTTCCAGAACTTCATCAGCTCGGACCTGAGCCCCGAGGACGTGCGCAGCATGTGCTGCCGCCTCCAGATGGACCTGCGCGAGCTGCGCAAGAAGACCGGCGGCCTGTTCGGCGCGGGCGACCTCACCGGCTCCATCGGCGTGGTGACGCTGAACCTGGCCAAGCTCGCCTACCTCTCCCAGTCCGAGGAGGAGTTCCTGGACCTCTTGACCGAGTACTCCGAGCTGGCGCGCGACGCCCTGGAGTTCAAGCGCAAGATCATCCAGAACAACCTGGACAACGGCATGTTCCCCTGGTCCAAGCGCTACCTGCGCAACGGGTACAAGGGCCACTTCTCCACCATCGGCCTGCTGGGCGGGCACGAGGCCTGCCTGAACCTGCTGGGCAAGGGCATCGAGACCGAGTCGGGCCTGCGTTTCATGAAGCGGGCGCTGAACCACCTGCGCGAGCTGACCAGCCGCTTCCAGGAGGAGACGGGCAACCTCTACAACCTGGAGGCCACCCCGGCCGAGGGCACGAGCTACCGGCTGGCCAAGATCGACCGCAAGCTCTACGCCAACATCCACACCTCGGGCAACGGCACGCCGTACTACACCAACTCCACCACCCTGCCGGTGGGCATCAGCGACGACGTGATCTACGCCCTGGAGCACCAGAACCAGTTGCAGCCGCTGTACACGGGCGGCACGGTGTTCCACACCTTCCTGGGCGAGGCGCACACGGACCTGGAGTCGCTCAAGCGGTTCATCATCAAGGCCTTCACCATGACCAAGATCCCGTACCTGTCCATCACGCCGACCTTCTCCATCTGCAAGGAGCACGGCTACATCGCGGGCGAG
The DNA here is from genome assembly GCA_050255855.1 of Desulfovibrionaceae bacterium. Taxonomy (GTDB): domain Bacteria; phylum Desulfobacterota; class Desulfovibrionia; order Desulfovibrionales; family Desulfovibrionaceae. Next base: position 2,403 of record JBFWIY010000223.1, on the reverse strand, counting down.
CACTTCGAGTGTCCGACCTGCGGGGCGGAGGCCGAGGTCTACACGCGCATCGTGGGCTACTACCGCCCGGTGCAGCGCTGGAACAAGGGCAAGCAGGCCGAGTACAAGGAGCGTCTGGTCTATTCCGCGCCGTGCGACCACTGCTAACAGCCGGTTAGGCCGCCCGCGGCGCGACGCGCGCCGCACCGCGGCAACGACAGGGCCCCGGGGTGTTCCCGGGGCCTTTTCGTTTGTTTGGGGAGGAGAGAGAGGGGAGGGGGGAGACGCGAGGCGGAGCGCGTGGCGGGCGTCGCCCGCCGGATCACTTGGGCGGCAGGAGTTTTTCGATTCGTTGGAGGGTCTCCGCGATGGTCTGGGCGTGATGGTCCGCACCGCCCTGTCGCGTTACCTCCAGGGCCTCGTGCAACGTGGCCGCCATCTCGTCCAGCTCGCTTGTGTCCCCGGTCCGTTCCGCCAGCATCGCCAGGGTGTCGCCCAGGTTGTTCTGGGTTATGGCCCAGTCGAGGGGCACGCGCTTGCGGGTGCGCTCCCGGAGCGCGTCGCGGTAGGCGTCCACGGCCTGTTCGAGCCGCCGTGTGTCGTTCTCGCGTTCCCCCAGGGCGCGCAGGGCGTTGCCCTGGTTGTTCCGGGCTGCGGCCCATAGAAGGGGCGCTCGCTCGCGGGTGCATTCCAGAAGCGCGTCGCGATAGGCGTCCACGGCCTGTTCGAGCCGCCGTGTGTCGTTCCCGCGTTCCCCCAGGATACGCAGGGCGACGCCCAGGTTGATTTGGGTCTTGGCCCATTGGAGAGGGGCCCGCGTGCGGGTGCGTTCCAGGAGCGCGGCGCGATAGGCGTCCACGGCCTGTTCGAGCCGCTGCGTACCGCTCTCGCGTTCCCCCAGAGCGTTCAGGGCAGCGCCCAGGTTGTTTTGGATTTTTGCCCAGTTGAGGGGCGTCTGCGCGCGGGGGTATTCCTGGAGCGCGGCGCGATAGGCGTCCACGGCCCGTTCGAGTTGTTGCGTGCCGTCCTCGCGCTCCCCCAGGGTGCTCAGGGCGGTGCCCAGGTTGTTCTGGGTCATGGCCCAGTCGAGGGGCCGTTGGTTTCGCGGGCAACGCTTCAGCAGGGCCTGCTGGACCTCAATGCAGTCCTTGAGCGCCTGGTTGTCGCCGAACTCCTCTCCTTGCAGGTACAAGGCGTGCGCCTGACGCCGGTAAAAGGTGTCGCGGCCTTCCGCATCGCCCTCCGGCAGGGTTTCCGCCGCCCGGACGTAGTTTGCGGCGGCGGCACGGTAGTCCAGTCGCGTACGGGCCAGGTCGCCGCGCAGCCCCAGGGTGTCGGCGGCGGAGCGTTGCCGGGCGTCCAGAACCTTTTTTTGCTTGCCTAGGGCGTCGGTATCGATGGCCAGGGCCTGGGCGAGCAGGGCGTCCACGCGGTCGTATTCGCCGCGCTCCAAGGCCTGGGCCGCCTCGGCCCGCAGGCGGTCCACCTCGGGATCGCCGGAGTTCAGGGCCCGGAGTTGCCGCTCCAGTTCCAGATGGCGATCCGCGATTTCGCCGAGCTTTTGGGGCAGCGACTCCAGCGGGACGTTGCTTTCGCCCAGGGTGCGGAGCATCCCGGCCACGGCCTGCTCGTGGATGCCGAGGTGTCCGGCGAGGTCCTTGAGTTCCTGGTCGTTGGCCTTGGGTTGGGCCTTGATGGCCGCGATCATCCGCTCGATGGTCTCAGGCGGGATCCCCTGCGTGATGTTCTGGATGACGCTGGCGCCGGACTGGATGATGATGTCTCCGGTGCCAGTTGTAATTCCAGTAGAATTTCCAATCTGAACCGCGGGAGGCGTCTTCGCGGGGGCGGTCTTGTCGGCGGGCTCGTTCAACCATTGAAAAAGAGCCCAACCGCCCGAGACAACCGCCACCACAACCGGACCCAGGAGCGTTAGCGCCTTGCGGTTCGTTTCGTTCTTCAGGAATTTCCAGATGTTCTTGAACATGTCCCCTCCGGCGTGACCGTCCCCGTGCTCGGGGTGTCCGTTCTGAAGGTGATCATGTATTTCGCTTATAGTATAGTCTGGCGCATCGCAACTGATGCCTGTCGGCGCGCTGGGGAGTCGCGTTGCTCCGGGCGTGGGGCCGGGCGGTCCCCTGCCGGGCGCGCCGCCGGACTAGGACTGAGCGGCCTTGCGCTCCGCCCTTCGCGCGTCCAGGTAGTACATCACCGGCACCACCATGCGGGAGAAGATCGTGGCCGCCACCTCGCCGGCCATGAGGGAGATGGCCAGGCCCTGGAAGATGGGGTCGAAAAGGATCACGAAAGCGCCCGCCACCACGCTGATGGCCGTGAGCAGCATGGGCCGGAAACGCACCGCCCCGGCCTCCTCCACCGCCTGCGCCAGGGTCTCCCCCTGGCCCCGGCGCATCTCGATGAAGT
>JBFWIY010000222.1:0-5603 GCA_050255855.1 Desulfovibrionaceae bacterium | reverse complement strand
TGGACCTGGACCTCCAGGGCTTCGGCGGCCTGAGCCTCAACGCGGCGAGCTGGGAGATATTGAAGGGGCGGCGCGAGGTGCGGCTGCGCCTGGAGCCGCCGCGCGAGCGGGCCCGGGGGCGCAAGGGCGAGCGGGGGCGCAAGCGCGCCGCGGACCGGACCCTGGCCCGGGCCCTGAAGCGGGCCGAGGGGGACTTCGAGCTGCACGGGACCGAGGCCGAGACGCTCTGGGAGGCCCTGCGGGCCAAGCGGCTGGGCCTGGCGCAGCACCTGAACGTCCCGCCCTACGCGGTATTTTCCGACAAGACCCTGCTGGAGATGGTGCGTCTGCGGCCGCGCAACGAGGCCGAGCTGCTGAACTGTTCGGGCGTGGGCCGCATCAAGCTGGAGCGTTTCGGCGCGGCGTTCCTGGAGGTCCTGGCCGCCCACGAGGCCGAGCACGGCCGCCCGGCCGGGCTGGAGGAGGCCCCGCCGCCCGAGGCCGACGGCCCGGGCTATGACCCGGGGGACGCCCCGGAGTACGACCCGGACGACCCGGGGCCGGGCGTTCTGTCCTCGCCCCCTCCGTCCCCGGGCAGGGCCGCGCCGCGCCCGCTCAACGGCGTCCGGCCCGCCATCGCCTTTGGGCAGAGGTCCGGGCGCGGCCATGCGGCGTCGGATGGGGCGGATCAGGCCGGGGAACCGGCGGCCGCGTCCCCCGGGCGGAGCCTGTCCCGCGGCAGGCGCGGGGCGGAGGAGCCCGAGTTGAGCGCCACCGTGGCCGAGACCCTGCGCCTGGCCCGGGAGCTCTCGGCCCGGGCCGCCGCCCAGGGGACCCCGCCCCCGCCGGACCTGGCCGAGACCATCGGCGCGGACCGCAACCTCAAGTCCGCCACCATCTGGCAGCACCTGGACAAGCTGGTGGCCCTCGGCGAGCTCACCCCCGAGGCCGTGCTCCCCTACACCGAGGCGCAGTTCGCCTGCATCCGCGACGTGCTCGGCCAGTTCTGCGCGGATGGAGCGCCGGTGTTCCTGATGGAGATGCACCGGGTGCTCGGGGGGGACGTGCCCTTTGAGCACCTGCGCCTGCTGCGCAGCGCAACGGAGCGGGAGGCGCAGGGGGCGTAGCCCCGGCCTGCGCGTCCCGTCCGCCCGTCCGCTCCGTCCGTCGCGCGCCGTCCCGTGGGCTCAGAGGATGTCCTGCCAGCGGGTCATGCGCTCCTTGAGGTCCACGGTCTCCCCGTCCATGACGAAGGTGCCGTCGCCGTTGGCGTGGAAGGTGCGGCGCTCCTGGCGGTCCGGGTCGATCCAGGCGTGGACCCCCTCCAGCACCACGATGCCGTAGGGCTCGATGACCTCCACCAGGCGGCACTCGATGTGGGCCAGGCACTGGGCGATGAGGGGCGCGTCCACCTTGGCCGCGGGCAGGGCCGTGAGCCCGAAGGCCGCGAACTTGTCCACGTCCCGGCCGGAGCAGTTGCCCATGTCCACCACCGGGACCATGAGGTCCACGGTGGGGATGGCGATGACGCATTCCTTGGTGCGCTGGAGCACCTCGAAGCTGTAGTCCCAGTCGCCCATGCCGCAGCCGATGCGCGGGGTGAAGTCCAGGAGCATGTGGCAGCTGGCGGTCATGGCGTTGGGCCGTCCATGGTCGCTGGTGGTCACCAGGATCACGGGCCCGGGTTCGATGAGGTGAAAGGCCTTGGAAAGGGGCAGTTCCTGTTGCATGGCGTGCCTCCGTGCGGGCCGGGGGGATGGGCGCATGCCCGGGCCGCGCCCGGGTCACGCCCGGAGGGGTCGACCTTCCCGGCCGGTCCTTTCTGATAGGCCCCTTGGGAGGGGACCGCAACGGGACGCAACGGGGGACTACGGGACACCGCGGGGACGCTACGGGGCGCTACGGAGGCTACTGGGGGGAAGGGGATGAAGGAGGGCGCTTCAGGCCATGTGAACTCGTCTCTCGGAAAGGCTTGCGTTATTCTAGAATCTAGAATATGGAACAGGCATGAACTCGCTGCCGCAAGATGTCGTGGTGATGCTCAAGCTCGCCGTGGATCCGGCGTCCTGGAGCTACGAGTCCCTGGCCCATGACCTGGGGTTGAGCGCCTCCATGGTCCACAGCGCGGTGCGCCGGGCCCGGGCGGCCGGGCTGTACGATCCGTCCCGGCGGCGGCCCATGCTGGAGGCGCTGCTGGAGTTCCTGGTGCACGGGGTGCGGTACGCCTTCCCGGCCGTGGAGGGCGGGGAGACGCGCGGCGTCCCCACGGCGGGGGACGCCCCGGTGCTGGCGTCGAAATTCGCTCCGTCCGGCGCGTTGCCCCGGGTTTGGCCCCACCCCGAGGGCCGGGTGCGCGGCATCGCCCTTGGCCCCCTGCACAAGTCCGCCCCCGGCGCGGCGCTTCGGGACGAGCGCTTGTACGCGGCCCTGGCCCTGGTGGACGCCGTGCGCATGGGCCGCGCCCGGGAGCGGGGCCTGGCGGAAGGCCTGCTGCGGGAGTTGCTGCATGGGAACGCATAGGCAGGGGCAGGCCCAGGCCCTGCAAAGCGTTGTCCGCGCCCTGGGGGAGCTGGCCGAGGAGTTCGTGTTCGTGGGCGGCGCGGTGGCGGGCTTGCTGATGACGGATTCGGCGGTTTCCGATGTCCGGTACACCCTGGACCTGGACGTGATCGTCCGGGTGGCGACCCGGGTGGAGTTCTATGGTCTGCAGGAGCGGCTGCGCGCCAAGGGATTCCGGGAGGACGCGGAAGGCGGAGTCATCTGCCGCTGGCGGCGGGACGATATCGTCCTCGACGTCATGCCGACGGACGCCGGGGTGCTCGGGTTTTCCAACCGCTGGTACGCGGACGCCGTGGCCGCGGCGGAGACATGCCGTCTGGAGGACGGGACGCGCCTCCGGCACGTGAACGGGGTGTTCTTTCTCGCCACCAAGCTGGAGGCCCTGCACGGCCGGGGGGAGGGCCGGTACATGGAGAGCCGCGACATGGAGGACATCGTGGCGCTCCTGGACGGCCGGGAGACCATCGTGGAGGAGGTGGCGGCGTCCAAGGCCGACGTGCGCCGCTACCTGGCCGGGGAGATGTCGCGGCTCATGGAGCACGACCGGAAGTACGGCCTGCTTTCCGGCCACCTGCCCGGCGACGCGGCCAGCCAGCAGCGGATTCCCATCATCCTGGAGCGCATGCGGAGCATCGCGGCCCAGGGGTAGGCGGGGTCTGCGGGGAGACCGCCCGCAGTGCCGGGCCGGTCCCCGCGGCGTGTCGAACCCCCGACATCCCCTCGGTTACGCGCCGTCGAGGGGCGGCGCGCCCCCTGCGTCCGGCCGGAGCCCGGTGGCCCGGCTCACCCCAACACCACCCCCCAGCCCGCCTGCACCAGCACGTACCCCACCACCGCTGCGGCGATGAGGTAGTAGGTCAGCGGGATGAGGGTCTTGCGGATGATCTCGCCCTCGCGGTCCATGAGGCCCACGACCGCCGCCGCGGCCACCACGTTGTGCACCGTGATCATGTTGCCCGCGGCCCCGCCCACCGCCTGGAGCGCCACGATCACCGACTGCGACACGTGGATGCGCGTGGCCACGCCGAACTGGAAGAGCGAGAACATCATGTTGCTGATGGTGTTGCTCCCCGCGATGAAGGCCCCCAGCGCCCCCAGCACCGCGGCCAGGCCCGTCCAGGCGTGGCCCGCCAGGTCCGCCACCCCGCCCGCCAGCTCCATGGGCATGGAGGCCAGGCCCGAGAGGTTGTAGCGCCCGCCCGAGTTGATGAACACCCGCACCATGGGCACCGCGAACCCCAGGGCGACCCCGGCCTGGAGCGTGGTGCGCAGGGACCGGCCCGCCGCGGCCCGCAGGTCCGCCGGGCGCATGCGCTGCACAAAAAACGCCGCGCCCACCGCCAGCAGGAAAAAGAACCACGGGTCGTACAGCGGCTTGAGCGCGTACCCCAGCCCGGTGCCGAACAGGTCCTCCACCGGCAGGGTCACGCCGCTCAGGGCCGCCTTGAGCGCCCCCACCTGGCGCGAACAGGCCAGCATCACCCCCACCAGCACGTAGGGCAGCCAGGCCTTGCCCAGGGTCATGTGCGCCGGGGCCGGGGCGTAGTCCGGCTCCCAGGCGCCCATCCAGGCATTGGGCCACTGGTCGCGCGGGGCGAAGTCGAAGCTGCGCTTCGGGGTCAGGAACCGGAACCGGGCCGCCAGGGTGGTCAGGCCCAGGGCGGTGAGCCCGCCCACCATGCTCGGGAGCTCCGGCCCCAGCCACCAGGCCGTGAGCACGTAGGGCACGGTGAAGCACACCCCGGCGAACAGGCAGAAGGGCAGCGCCTCCAGCCCGCGGCGTATGGATTTCTCCGTCCCGAAGAAGCGGGTGAGCAGCACGGACAGGAACAGCGGGATGAGCACCCCGATGATGGCGTGGGTCAGGGCCACGGTGCGGGCGATCTCGTAGAGATAGCTCATGAAGTCCACGCCGTTCCGGGCCAGGATGTCGTTCAGCATGGGGGACTCCAGCCCGGTGCGCACCCCGAGCAGGATGGGCGTGCCCACCGCGCCGAAGCTCACGGGCGTGGACTGGATGGTCAGCGCCACCACCACCGCGGCCATGGCCGGGAACCCCAGGGCCATGAGCAGCGGCGCGCAGACCGCCGCGGGCGTGCCGAACCCGGCCGCGCCCTCGATGAAGGTCCCGAAGCACCAGGCCACGATCACCGCCTGGATGCGGCGGTCCGGGGTGATGTGCATGAATCCCAGCCGGATGGCCGCGATGGCCCCGGAGGCGGTCAGCGTGTTGAGCAGCAGCAGCGCGCTGAACACGATGCACAGGATGGAGGCGCAGATGATCAGCCCCTGCGCGATGGAGGCGGCCACCACGGTCCAGCTTACCTTCCAGACGAAGAGGGCCAGGGCCGCAGTCACCGCCAGGGCCACGGGCATGGCCCGGCGCGCGGGCCAGCGCAGCACCACCAGCAGCAGGAACACCGTGACGATGGGGGTCAGGGCGAGCCAGAAGCGCATGGCGGCCTCCGGGGGCAGAGGTGAAGGACGGCGGCGGATGCCCAGGGCCCGGCAGGGAGGCGGCCCTTCCCGCCTTGGCCGGGCGTGGCCGCCGCAGGGGGGACGGAGGGCGGCCAGGGACCGGAGGCCGAGCCTAGCCGAGGTGCGGGCACGGCGCAAGCTGGTTTGCGGATCGGGCGGTGTTGCGCTCTCCCCGTGTCATCCCGTAGGATGGTCATTCCGGCCGGGGGGGCCGGGCCCCATCCGTCGAATTGGACACTGTTTTTGGAGGTCGGCTCATGGATGCCATCACCCTGACCGTGGGCAACGAACCGGCGGCCCTGCCCGTGTTGCAGGCGGCCTCCACGGCCTTTCTCCGGGCCGCGGGCGCGGAAGAGGCCCTCTGTGGCCGGATCGGGCTCGTGCTGGACGAGGTCTTCACCAACATCCTGGAGCACGGCTACCCGCCCGACCGGCGGGAGCGGGTCCAGGCGGCCCTGGACGTGGAGGACGGCGTGCTGACGCTCACCCTGCGCTTCCAGGGCATCCCCTTTGACGTGGACGCCCTCCGGCGCTGCGCCGAGGCCGCCCCGGAGGACATGCTGGCCGACGGCGGCCGGGGCCTCGGG
>JBFWIY010000221.1:0-5613 GCA_050255855.1 Desulfovibrionaceae bacterium | reverse complement strand
GCACCAGTGCAGGAACTTCTGCGCCTCCACGAACCCCGGATTCAGCTCCAGGGCCCGGCGCAGGGCCGCGATGCAGTCCTCCATCTTGCCCTTCTCGTAATAGACCCGGGCCAGATTGAAGTAGACGTTCTCGTCGGAGTCGATGATCTCCAGGGATTTCTTGTAGTAACGGATGGACTCGTCGAAATGCCCGTTCTTGCGCAGGCTGATGCCAAAGGTGTTGAACTGCTGGCGATACTCGAAGGTGAAGGCCTCCGGGATGCCCAGCAGGGTGTCCAACACCTTCTTGAGCTTGGCGAAGTCCTTCTGCTCGGAATAGACCTCGCCCAGCTGGTAGTTGGCGTCCACGTTCCGGTCGTCCACCATCAGGGCCTTGACCAGCTGCCGCTCGGCCTCGTCCAGGTCACCCTTGGCGAAGGCCTCGGCGCCCATGGCGAGCTTGCGCCGCAGGGTCTCCATGGCGGGCAGGGTGTGCCGGGCGTAATAGGCGGGCTCGGGGCCGTACTGGCGCAGAAAATCCAGCCGCGACAACCGGCTGCGCACCCCGGAGGGTACGTGGTGCCGGTTCAGCGGCTGGACCTCGAACTCCTCCTCCGAGAGCTGCCGGACATACCAATAGGTCACGTTGGCGTGTTTCTTGGTCGTGCCGCCGTCACCGATGTTGGTGTCCAGCTGCAACGAATACACACCGAGAATACTTGGGTATTCCATTAAACTATCCCCTCAATCCCTTCCCTCTCGCGCCCGCCTGTCGAAACCGCAGGACTGACGACCATATATTTTGAAACGTTAGCCCGGAAGGCGACGAATATCAACACGCCGCGGGGCGGGCGTCCCGGGGCGGCGGTTCAGTTGGGGCGCTGGAGCCCCAGGGCCGCGGCCGCCCCCAGGACCGGGATGCTCGGCCGCTCGATGGTGTTGGGCCGGACCGGGGCGGACGGGGCCGCGGAAACAACGGCGGACGGGGCGGCGGATGGGGCCGCGGACAGGGCCAGGGCCAGCCGCCCGGCGTTCAGCACGTGCAGGGCCACGCCGTGGGCGCGAAAGGCCGGAATCCCCTGCCCGGCCGAGGGATCGTCCGCCAGGAACACGAAGCGCTGGCGCACCAGCTCCCGCACCCCCGGGGCCACCACCTGGTCGAACATCCGCCGGTCCGCGGCCCCGCCGTCCGGGGGGACCGCCAGCCCGCCCATGGTGACGTAGTCCTCGCGCTCCCGGTCCAGGGCCGGATTCTCCGCCTCCAGCCGGACCTCGAAGGGCCGCACGCAGCCGTACCCGGCCGCCCGGAAGGTGGCGGCGTAGACCGGCCAGAGGGCGTCGTCGGGCAGGTCCGCGGCGGCGTATCCCCCCGGGGCCAGGTGGGCGCGCACCAGGGCGTGGAACTCCACGCTGAACAGCCGGGAGAGGTCGTAGTTGGTGGGCCGGGGAAAGTCGCAATAGATGGCGTCGAAGCGCTCGGGGCAGGCGCGCAGCCAGGCGAAGGCGTCGGCCGCCTCCACCGCCACCCGCGGGTCGGCCAGGGCCCGGCCGTTCATGGCCGTGAACTCCGGGTCCCGGGCGGCCATGTCCAGGATGACCGGGTCCAGGTCCACCAGCACGGCGCGCTCCAGGCCCGGATACTTGAGCAGCTCGCGCAGCAGCAGCCCGTCCCCGGCCCCGAGCAGCAGCACCCGCCGCGGCGGGGCGGCCAGCTGCACCGGCACGTGGGCGAAGAACTCGTGGTAGAACTCCTCGAAGTCGGCGTTGAGCTGGTACTGGTGGTCCATGTACAGCCATAGCCCGCGCGGGAAGTCCGGCCGGGCGGCGAGCTTGTCGGAATAGCAGCGCAGCACGGCCTCGGTGAGGGGGTTGGCCGGGCGGCGCACCAGGTGGATGCGCTGGTAGGGCGAGCGGCGCACCACCACCTCGCTCGCCCCGGGCAGCCGCCCCACCAGCCGGGAGAACGAGGTCAGCTCCGAGGCGAAGTACAGGCGTTGCAGAAAGAACTGCTCCAGCCGGGGCGAGACCACGGCCAGCCCCAGGCAGCCCACCATCAGGGCCGCCACCGTCAGCTTCCAGCCCGCGGGCGCGGCCGTGCGGCGGCCCCAGGGGCGCAGGCCCAGCAGCGCCGCGCAGGCCACGGCGTTGCACAGGGCCGTGAGCGGGGCCAGGGCGAAGACCCCCAGCCCGGGCAGCAGCACCAGGGGAAAGAGCACCGCCCCGAGCAGCGAGCCGAAGTAGTCCACCCCCAGGATGGTGTTCACGGCGCGCTGCTGGCCCGGCCCGCCCATCTCGCGGCGCAGGGCGATGAGCAGCGGGATCTCGTAGCCCGAGAGCACGCCCACGGCCACGATGACCACGTGGCTCAGCCCGAAGAAGGCCAGGGGCAGCAGCACCGGGTGCGCCGCGCCGAAGTCGTGGGCCAGCCAGCGCTGGATGGCGGCCAGGGCGTGCAGCCCGGCCACCGAGAGCCCGCCCACCAGGCTGAGCCCCAGCTCCACCCGAAGCAGCCGCCGGGCCGCGCCCCGGCCCTCGTGGCCGCAGAGCATGGCCCCGGCCCCCAGACTGGCCAGGTACACGCCGATGGTGACGCTGTACCGCAGCACGGTGTTGCCCATGAGGGAGGCCAGGGTCTGGGCCATGAGCAGCTCGTAGACGATGCTGCAGAAGGCCACCACCAGGGTGATGCACGCCAGGACGAAACGGGGCACGGGACCTCCTTGCGCCTGCGGGGGACACGGCGCTCCACGTCGGACGCGCCTCACGCTGCCAGGGGGGCCGGTCCGGGTCAACCCACGGATTCGCATTAGAAATCCCGCTACCCGGCTTGACCGGGCCGCCCCTGCATCTCAAGCTGCGGGGGACGGGCCCGCCCCAGGCCCCGACCCCGGGACCGCGACCGAAACAAGGACGCCGGACATGCTGGAATCCACCGTTGGCACACACTGCATCCTGGAGCTGGTGGGGTGCCCGGTCGCGCTGCTGAACGACGAGGCCTACGTGCGCCGGGCCGCGGCCACGGCCGTGCACGAGGCGGGCTGCACCCTCATCGGCCTACAGAGCCACCGCTTCAGCCCCCAGGGCGTCACGGCCCTGGCCCTGCTGGCGGAGTCCCACCTCTCCATCCACACCTGGCCGGAACACGGCTTCGCCGCGGTGGACATGTTCACCTGCGGCCCGGCCGAATCGGTGCGCACGGCCTGCGCCGGGCTGGTGCGCGCCTTCCGGGCCACCGAGCACAGCGCCGTGATCCTGCCGCGCGGCCGGGGCATGGCCGAAAGCGTCCTGCCCGAGTACGCCGTGCGGCTGACCTGATCCCGCGCCCCCGCCCCGGCTAGCCCCGGGACGCCCGCCGCAGCACCGCCGCCAGCTCCGCCAACTCCACGGGCTTGGCCAGATAGTCGTCCATGCCCGCCTCCAGCAGCCGCTCGCGGTCCCCGCTCATGGCGTGGGCCGTGAGGGCCACGACGCGCACCGCGCGGCGGTCGTCCCCGGCCGCCCCGGCGCGGATGGCCCGCACCGCGGCCGGACCGTCCATGCGGGGCATCTGCACGTCCATGAACACCACGTCGTAGCGCCTGCGCCGCAGGGCCTCCAGGGCCTCCTCGCCGTTCTCCACGGCGGTGACCCGGTGCCCGGCCTTCTCCAGCAACCGGGTGATGGCCAGCCGGTTCACCGGGGCGTCCTCGGCCACGAGGATGTCGAACCGGGCCGGACCGGCCTCCGCCCCGGCCGTTTCCCCGGGCTCCATCCCGGACCTGGCCCCGGACCTGGCCCCGGCCGGGGCCTCGGCCCGGCCGAAGAGCACGCTGAAGGCGAAGGTGGACCCCGCCCCGGGCGCGCTCTCCGCGTGGATCTCGCCCCCCATGAGCCCCACCAGCTGGCGGCAGATGGCCAGCCCCAGCCCGGCCCCCTGGTGGTTGCGGGTCAGGCTGCCGTCCACCTGGGTGAAGGACTCGAACAGGGTGTCCAGCTTGTCCTCGGGGATGCCCAGGCCGGTGTCCTCCACGCCGAAGAACACCCTGCGACGCTCCGGGTCCCCGGCGGGCAGCGACCGGACGCGGATGGTCACCCCGCCCCGGTCCGTGAACTTGAGGGCGTTGCCCACCAGGTTGCTGAGCACCTGCTGGAGCCGGGCCGCATCGCCGCAGACCCAAGCCGGGAGGTCAGGGGCCAGGTCCGCCTCCAGGGCCACCCCGCCCTGCCGGGCCACGGGGCCGAAGAGCTCCGTCACCTGATGCACGGCCACGGCCAGGTCAAAGGGCGTGGCGCGCACCGGCATCTTGCCCGCCTCCACCCGCGAGAGGTCCAGGATGTCCGTGAGCAGGCCGTTGAGCCGCTTGGAGGACTGGATGGCCGCCTGGACGTACTCCTGCTGCTCCGCCTCCATCCGGGTGGAGAGCAGCAGCTGGAGCATGCCCAGGATGCCGTTGAGGGGCGTGCGGATCTCGTGGCTCATGTTGGCCAGGAATTCGCTCTTGGAGCGGCTGGCCTCCTCGGCCTTGTCCTTGGCCCAGCGCAGGGCCTCCTCGGCCCGCAGGCGGGCGGTGATGTCCGTGCCGTAAAGGTTCACATAGCCGGACTCCACCAGCGGCGCCAGGTTGAAGAGATAGAAGGCCTCGCCCACGGGCAGCTCGACCTGCCGCAGCCCGCCCTCGCGCACGGCCTCGGCCAGACGCGCCGTCAGCTCGCGCACGGTCGGGTCGTCCGCCGCCGAATCCCAGTCCGGGAAGAGCCGCCGGGCCGCCAGGTTGGAATAGAGCCGGCGGCCTTCCAGGTCGAAGCGCATGACCGGGTTGGGGTTCTCGTTGGGGAAGCGGGCCAGCTCCTCCACCTGCCGCCGGGCCAGGCCCAGCTCCCGCTCGGCGCGGACGCGCTCGGTGACGTCCAGGATCATGGAATAGAGCACCACCCGGTGCCCCAGGTCGATGGGACCGGAGTAGACCTCCACGTCCCGCATCTCGCCCGAGGCCAGGCGGTGCTGGAACAGAAAATGGCGGCGCTTGGCGGCCCGGGCCTCGCGCATGCGCGCCTCCACCTCGGGCCGGGGCAGGACGTTGAGGTCAAAGACGCTCATGCCCAGCAGCCGGTCCCGCGGCCAGCCGTAAAAGGACAGGGCCCGGGCGTTGGCGTCGAGGATGGCCCCGGTCTCCGGGACCACCAGCAGGATCATGGCGTGGTTGCCCTCGAACAGGGCCCGGTAGCGCTGCTCGCTGGCCTCCAGGCTGCGGGTGCGCTCCCGGACCCGGACGCGCAGGATCATGGTCCAGCTGAAGCCCGCCAGGGACGCCGCCAGCACCGCCGCCGCCCCCCAGAGCAGGATGCGCAGGGACGGTCCGCGGGGGCGCACGTCCGCCCGGAGCCACTTCCCCTGGATGGCGGCCAGGCGGCCGTTGCGGCCCAGCACGGCCAGACCCTCGTTCAGCCGGGAGAGCAGGGAGAGCCGCCCCTCGCGCACGGCGAAGCAGGAGGCCGAACTCAGCAGCGGCGGGCCCGCCACCTCCAGGTTGTCGATGCCGAGCTGCTCCATGCGGTACAGGGCGGGCAGCTGGGCGGCCACGGCGCAGTCGTGGCCGCCCTGGGAGAGCAGCCGGAGCATGTCCTCCAGGTCGTCCACCAGGCACAGCCCGTCCC
>JBFWIY010000220.1:0-5615 GCA_050255855.1 Desulfovibrionaceae bacterium | reverse complement strand
CGGGCCTCCACGTGGGCCCCGCCCACGCTCTCCGCGGCCAGGTCCCACTGGATGACCCGCAGGCCCTCCCCGGCCAGGAGCTCCAGGGCGGCCCAGCGGCTGCGGCCGTAGGGCAGGCGGAAGAGCCGGGGCGCGTCGGGCACGGCGGTCAGGGTGCGGTCCAGGCCCGCGGCCGCGGCGCGCCGGGCCAGGGTCTCGCGCGCCAGCTCGTACTGGGCCTGGGTCCAGCGCACCTGCTCCGCGGCCCGGGCCGTGTCCATGAGCCCGAAGTTGCCGTGGGTCCAGGCGTGGTTGCCCGCCTCGAACCCGGGGTGGGCCAAAATCTGAAGGGTCCGCTCCGGGTGGTTGCGCATCCACTTGCCGCCCAGGAAAAAGGTGGCCCGCGCCCCGTAGCGCTCCAGGATGCGCGGCACCGCGGGCTCGAACCCGGTGATGGAGGTGGCCCGCTCGCACAGGTCGAAGGTCAGGGCCGCCAGGGGGGCGGCGTCGCCCGGGGCGGCATCCGAGCCATCGGCCGGGTCCACCCGGCGCACGATGCCGCGCTCGGCCGCGGGCAGAGGCGGCAGCACGTGGCGCGGCGCGGTGCGGGCCGGGGGGACGAGGTCGGGCCCGGGCTGCTCCCCGCGCTTGACGTCCTCGGGCAGGTCCGTGGCGAACCCGGCGGGCCACAGGGCGTGGAACAGGGCGCTCCGGTCGGCGTCGGCCCGGGCGGCCGGGGGCGGGGCGTCCACGCTCCCGGCCGCCCGGGCCGAGGCCGCGGGCAGGACCACGGACAGGAGGATGGACAGGACGACGAACAGGAGCGCGCAGGCCGGGGCCGGGGCCGGAAGCCGGAGGAAAACGGGGCGCGCCGCAAGGACCGCGCCGCAGCCCGGGGACGGGAGCCGCCGCACGCCGGGGCCTACTGCGGCCGTCCCGTCGGGGCCGGGGCCGCCGGGGCCAGGGCGTCGGGATGGTGGGCCAGGTACTCCCCGGCCTCCTTGGCCCCCATGAAGCGGTCCAGCAGCTTGCGCGGGGTGCGGGCCACGTCCACCACGATGAGCCCGTCCATGCAGTCCCCGAACCCGGGGTCGATGTTGAAGGCCAGGATGCGGCCGCCCAGCTTGAGGTACTGGCGCAGCAGCACCGGGATGCTCCGCCCCACCTCGATGTCGTCCACGTAGCTGGCGATGTCCTCGAAGTCCTTGAAGGCCGACTCGGGCAGGGCCACGTCCAACCGCTTGAGCTGCTTGATCTTGGCCGGGCGGGTGGGCTTGATGAGCCGGGCCAGCTCCGGGCTGGAGGTGTGCTGCTCCAGGAACTGGATCATGACCTCGCGCGAGAGCACGGAATACTCGCTGGACACGGACACGCACCCGAACAGGCTGCGGTACTGGGGATGCCGGTGCATGTAGGCCCCGATGCCCTTCCAGAGCAGGAGCAGGGCCTGGTAGGTCTTCTGGTACTTGGCGGCGATGAAGCTGCGGCCGAACTCCAGGGCCGGGTTGAGCCGGTCCATGAGTTCCGGCCCGAAGCGGAACAGGGAGCTGGAGTAGAGCCCGCGCACCCCCTGCCGGGCCATGATCTCGTCGCAGCGGCCGAAGCGGTAGGCCCCGGCGATCTCCCGGGCCTCGGTGTCGAAGAGCACCAGGTGGCGGTAGGTGTCGTCGTAGCGGTCGATGTCCACGCTGCGGCCCGTGCCTTCGCCCACCGGGCGGAAGGTGGCCTCGCGCAGGCGGCCGATCTCCCGCAGCATGCCCGGCATGCGCTGGGCCCCGGACTCGAAGACCACGAACTTGCCGGACCGGATCAGGATGTGCTTCTCGTACAGGGCGTTCAGCTCGGCCATGAGCTGCTCGCGCGGCACCGGCTCGGCGATGGGCTCCATGCCGCGCTCGTCGGCCAGCTCGCGGCGGCGTCGGGCCGCCTCGCGGTGGCACAGCAGGTGGCTGCGGAAGCGCAGGTAGTCGATGATCTCCTTGTCCGTGCCCAGGGATTCGAGCTTGGCGGGGGAAATGGGGTTGCCCACGAAGACCTGCACGGTGCGGCCGGTCTGCTTGAGGTTGGCCCGGGGGATGAGGGCCGTGCGCAGGCGCGGGTGCACCAGGCCCACGGCCTGGAAGAGCGGGCCGTGCTTGCCCTTGACGCAGGCGGGCACCACCGTGGCCTTGGTGCGGCGGATGAGCCCGGCGATGGTCGGGCTCCAGGCGTTGTCGCGCACCATGCGCTTCTTCAGGCGCAGGCTGGCCACCTCCCCGGCCGGGAACACGATGAGCAGGTGCCCGTCCCTGAGCCAGCGCATGGCCTGCTTCATGCCGGAGATGTTGCTGCGCACCGCCTCCTTGGAGCCGAACACGTCCACCTCGATGGTGCGGTCCTTCATCTCGGGCATGAAGGCCATGAGGTGGTTGGCCATGACCTTGTAGTCGGCCCGGACCTCGCTCACCAGCTTGTAGAGGATGAGCCCGTCCACCACGCCGAAGGGGTGGTTGCAGACCAGCACCGCCGGGCCCGTGGCCGGGATGCGCTTCAGGCACTCCTGGTTGAACTCCATGTGCACGTCGATGAGGTCGAGGATGATGTCCTCGAAGCTCTCGCCCGTGTTGCGGGCCTTGCGCTCCTGGAACTGGTCGTAGATGGCGGCCAGCTTGCGCAGGTTGAGCATGCGGGCCAGGGGGCGGCTCATGAGCCCGAACAGGGCGCGGCGCACCGGATCGGTGTAGGGATTGGTGAGGTGGAACGGATTGGTCTGGGGGATGGCGGGCGTATCGGGACCGTGCATGTATTCTCCTTCGAAACGGCCGCTACAATTAGCAGACTCTCGCACCTGCGTAAACTTGGCGGCCCCCGGTGGGCCGCCCGTCAACCCCCTGGTATCATATTTGATCGCCGACGCAAGAGGGCGTCACGAAATCGTCATACGGGAGACGGCCGGGCCGCGGGGCCTCACTGCACGGGCCCGCGCGCGGGCAGCACGCTCCACTGGTCCGGGGCCAGGGGCAGGCAGCAGACCGTGCCCCCCAGGTCCGCGAAGAGCAGCAGCCAGCCGCTGCGCTCCTCCCAGCAGATGCGGTCCAGAAAGAGCGACACGGCCTGGGCCGCGGTGAGCCGCTCCGGGCGGCCGCCGGGCATGAACCGGCGCATGACCTGACGCGCGGCGCGATCGATGCGGCGCAGGCTGTCGGACGACAGGGCCAGGTCCTCCATGTCCAGGGGGTGCAGCACGGCCTCGGGGCCGGGCTCGAACCCCGGACGCAGGGGCGGCTCCGGCACGGGATGCGGCGGGACCAGGGCGGGATGGAAGGACTGGGACATGGCGGCCTCCTCGGTCGGGGTGGGGCCGGACGGGATGGTCCGGGCCCGTATCCGGGAAAAATGCAAAAAACGGTCCCGGAAAAATCCGCCGACCCGTCTTCGGCCCCGAAGCATCTGGACACAGGGGGCGAAACCGCATAGTGCTGGGGCTCCCGGAGGCCCGCCATGCCACGCACCAGCGGCGTCCTGCTGCACTTCACCAGTCTCCCCTCGCCCTTCGGCGTGGGCGACATGGGACCCGAGGCGGTCCGCTTCGCCGAATTCCTGGCCGCGGCGGGCCAGCGCTGGTGGCAGGTCCTGCCGGTGGGCCCAACGGCCGTCAGCAACGGCAACTCCCCCTACTCCACCTTCTCGGCCTTTGCCGGACACCCCCTGCTCCTCAGCCCGGAACGCCTGGCCGAGGCCGGACGGCTCGCCCCGTCCGAGGTGAACCTGGCCCGCCAGCCCGCGGGCCCGCACGCGGACTTCCGCAGCGCGGCCCGGGCCAAACGCCAGCTCCTGGCCGCGGCCTTTGAGCGGGCCGAGCCCGGCCTGGCCGACGACCCGGAATTCAACGCCTTCCTGGTGCGCAACGGCTGGTGGCTGAACGACTACGCCCTGTTCACCGCGGTGAAGGAGGAGCTGCGCGGCCAGCCCTGGTACCTCTGGCCCGAGGACCTGCGCCGCCGCGAGGAGCCCGCCCTGCGCTGGTGGGGCACGCGCCTGGCCCGGCCCATCCTGCGCGAGAAGTTCCTCCAATACCTCTTCTTCACCCAGTGGGGCGAGCTGCGCGCCCGGCTGCGCGAGCTGGGCGTGGGGCTCATCGGCGACGCCCCCATCTACGTCACCCTGGACTCCCCGGACGTGTGGTGCAACCAGGAGCTCTTCCGCCTGGGCCCGGACGGACGGCCCACGGTGGTGGCCGGGGTGCCGCCGGATTATTTCTCCAAGACCGGCCAGCGCTGGGGCAACCCGGTCTACGACTGGGACGCCGCCCGCCGCCAGGGCTTCCAGTGGTGGGTGGCCCGGCTGCGCCACAACTTCGGGCTCTTCGACCAGGTGCGCCTGGACCACTTCCGGGCCTTCGCCGCCTACTGGGCCATCCCGACCGGGGAAAAGACCGCCGTGGCCGGGCGCTGGGAGCCCACCCCGGGCTACGAGCTGCTGGCCACCGTGCGCGACCGGACCGGAGGCCTGCCCCTCATCGCCGAGGACCTGGGCACCATCACCGACGACGTGCGCGCCCTGCGCCGGGCCTTCGGCCTGCCGGGCATGCGCGTATTGCAGTTCGCCTTCGGCCCGGGCTGCCCGGACAGCCCCCACGCCCCGCACAACCACGCCCCGGACGCCGTGGCCTACACCGGCACCCACGACAACAACACCGTGCGCGGCTGGTTCGAGGACGACGCCGGCGACGCCGACCGCCGCCGCCTGGCCCGCTACCTGGGGGCCATGCCCGGCGACGGCCGCGAGGCCGCCCGGCAGCTGGTGCGCCTGGCCTGGACCTCCGTGGCCGCGCAGGCCATGGCCCCGGCCCAGGACCTGCTCGGCCTGGACGGGAGCGCGCGCATGAACACCCCGGGCCGGGCCCGCGGCAACTGGGGCTGGCGGCTGGCCCCCGGGGCCCTGGGCGAACGCCTGGCCGCGGAGCTGGCCGAACTCACCGTGCTCTCCGGCCGCGCCACGCAACGCGACGCGAGCGAGCCCGGCGAGGTCGTGGACGAGACCGAGGCCGCGGATGTGGCCGAAGACGCAGTGAAACGCGGCGCGGAGGCCCCGGCGTGAGCGCCTGGCTGCTGCCCCTGCGTGAACGCGGGCCATCTGCGGCCATCCATCTGAATTTTCTTTGGAACGACGGCTACGCCTACGTCATGGACAACCACCGGGCCGCGCTCTGGTGCTGGGGCCGGCACCTGCCGGAGCTGGCCGGGACCCCGGGCAGCGTGGCCCTGCTGCACATCGACCGACACACCGACGCCCTGGCCCCGGGCCGGGACCTGGCCGCCCTGCCCGGCCTGAAGCTCACCACCCTGGACGTCACCGGGCTGAGCCTGGCCGACTACCTGGCCGCCGGGTACGAGGGCAAGCTCCTCACCCGCATCCCCCTGTTCCGCTGGGACAACTACCTGGGCCTGATGCTCGCCCGGCGGCCGGAGCTGGTGCACGACCTGGTCCTGGCCACCCACGGCCGGGGCGAGCGGCCGGGGCACCCGGCCCTGTACGAGTCGCCCCCCTGGCAGCTGCCGCTCCTGGACCTCACCAAGGGCGGGCCCTGGATCGTGAACCTGGACCTGGACTATCTGGTGTTCAAGGCCCCGGACGGCCGCTTCCGGCCCATGTTC
>JBFWIY010000219.1:0-5616 GCA_050255855.1 Desulfovibrionaceae bacterium | reverse complement strand
GCTCTTGACGTCCTGGTTGAGGACCATGCCCAGGCACAGGTCGCTCACCGCCACCGCGGCCTTGGTGTAGCGCGCCTCCACGCCCAGGGCCCCCTCCAGGTAGTAGAGCAGCTGCGGGTCGTAGCGCTCGCTGACCTTCTCCAGCTCCAGGAAGGCCGCGCCCCACGACTTGCGCCGGGCGACCTCGGAGTCGAAGTCCAGGGCCAGCCTGAGCAGGCGCGCCCCCAGGGGGATGTCCTCGCCCTCCACGTCGTCGCGGGGGATGCCGGTGCCGTCGAAGTTCTTGGCCTGGTAGGCGATCATCTTGGCCACGCCGCCCAGGCGCGGGATGCGCGCCAGCAGGCCGCGGCCGATCTCCGGCACCATCTCCGAG
This sequence comes from Desulfovibrionaceae bacterium, assembly GCA_050255855.1. Taxonomy (GTDB): domain Bacteria; phylum Desulfobacterota; class Desulfovibrionia; order Desulfovibrionales; family Desulfovibrionaceae. The sequence goes on along the minus strand of JBFWIY010000219.1, from coordinate 5,243 downwards.
AGCTGGCGCTCCTCCTCGGTGAGCTTCTGGCCCTTGGCCACCTTGGCCGCGGCCTCCTCGCTGAGCATCACCGCGCCCAGCTGGGAGAGCATGGCCGCGATCTCGAAGCCCCACTGGCCGGGCGGGTTGAACTGCTGGCAGATGACCCGCACGAAGCGCTGCACCCGCGTGCTGCGGGCGAAGGCCGCGGGGTTCACCAGGGAGAGGGTCTCGCTCATGACCTCCACGCAGCCCTTGAGGGTGCGCTCCAGGAGCACGCGCTCGGCGGTGATGAGCCGGTGCTGCTCCACCGCGGCCTCCACCGTGGCGCGCAGGGTGTCCGGGTCGCAGGGCTTGGAGAGGAAGCGGAAGACCTGGCCGCGGTTCACGGCGTTCATGGCCGCGTCCAGGTCGGCGTAGCCCGTGAGCATGACGCGCACCGTGTCCGGCCTGGTCTGCCGGATCTTCTCCAGCAGGGCCACGCCGTCCATGTCGGGCATGCGCAGGTCCGAGACCACCGCGGCGAAGGTGCGCCGGCCGGCTGCGAGGTTCAGGGCCTCCTTGGGGCCCAGGGCGGTTTCGAGCTCGAAGGTGTCGGCCAGGATGCGGCGGAACGAGGAGAGGATCTTCTCGTCGTCGTCCACGAAGAGCACGCGTCGGTTCATTGGGCTTCGATCTCCTTGAGGACCTCGGCGCAGGCGTCGCGCCAGGCGGCGAACTTCTCGGGGGTGACGCCGTGGGCCAGGGCGTTTTCCGCGTCCAGCTCGGGCTTGACGTAGTCGGGATTGAGCACCACCAGCTCGTGCTCCAGCACGTTGGCGGCGTGGAGGATGCCCAGCAGGGGTTGGGGTGGCTTGGAGTAGCGGGAGATCTCGTGGTGGCCCCAGACGGCCTTGACCAGGGATTCGGAAAAGCCCCACAGCCCGAGCAGGTAGCCGCCCAGCTCGGCGTGGGAGACCCCGAGCACCGCCTTTTCCGCGGCCCAGACCGTGATGTGCTCGCTGCGCACCAGCTCCAGGGCGTCGGCGTAGCGGATGGCCAGCTTGTCGGCCAGCACCAGCTTGCCCACGTCGTGGAGCAGCCCGGCGTTGAAGGCCTCGTCCGGGGGGATGGGCTTGTGCTCCAGCTCGCAGATGGCCTTGGCGAAGCGGGCGGTGGTCAGGCTGTGGGTCCAGAGCCGGTCGAAGGAGAAGCCGGGGTGCCGGTTCTGGTCAAAGGTGGAGAAGAGGTTGTTGTAGAGGATGAGGCCGCGCAGGATGTCCGTGCCCAGGTAGGTGACGGCCTGCTCCGGGCTGGTGATGGTGCGCCGCAGGCCGAAGAAGGAGGAGTTCACCACCTTGAGCAGCCCGGCGGTGAGGGTCACGTCGCGGGAGACGATGCGCCCCATGGCCTCCAGGGAGCAGCCGTCGCGTCGCAGCTCCTCCATGAGCTCCTCGTACACCCGGGGCAGCACGGGCAGGGTCTCGATGCTGGTGACGGCGGCGGCCACCGTGGCGTCGGTGAAGACCTCGCGCAGGGTGTAGACCCGGGTCAGGGTGGAGGTGAGCTCCTCGAAGCTGCACGGCTTGCTCAGGTACTGGTGGGCGAGCTTCACCGAGCGCATGACCATCTCCTGGTCCGAGTGCCCGGAGAGCACGATGCGCACGGTGCGGGGGTGGCGGTCGCGCACCTGCTCCAGCAGCTGCACCCCGTCCATGCCGGGCATGCGCATGTCGGCCACGAGGATGTCCTGCTCCTGCCGGTCGAGCATGGCCAGGGCCTCGGGGCCGTCGCCCGCGAAACCGGCCTCGATGTCCTCGTGGGCGTAGAGCAGGCGGCGCAGGCTGGCCAGCAGGCGCGGGTCGTCGTCCACGAACAGTACGCGCATCATGACGGTTCTCCGGAGGCGCTCCGGAGCGGCAGGCGCAGGGTGAAGACCGCGCCGCCCTCCGGGGCCGGGGTGAAGGTGATGGATCCGCCGTGGTTGTGGGCCACGGTCTGGGCCAGGGCCAGTCCCTGGCCGCTGCCGCGGCCCACCTCGCGGGTGGTGAAGAAGGGGTTGAAGATCTTGCCCCGGATGGCCTCGGGCACGCCCACGCCGTCGTCGGCCACCTCCAGGACGGCCATGCCGCCCTCGCGCCGCGAGCGCAGGCGCAGGACGCCCATCCGGCCGTCGCGGGCCTGGCGCTCGGCCACGGCCTGGATGGCGTTGAGCACCATGTTGAGCAGGGCCTGGCTCACCCCGCCCCGGTCGCAGGGCACCGGGGGCAGGCCCGGGTCCGGCTCCACGCGCATCTCGGCCACCGCGCGCCACTCGGCCCGGGTCACGGTGGCCAGGTCCTGGAGCATGGCGTTGACGTCGGTGGGCAGGATGGTCCCCTGCCGGCCGGGGATGAGCTTGCGCAGGGCCTCCACGATGCCGCTGACCCGGGAGAGGCCGTCGCGGATGTCGCCCAGGGCCGGGGGGATCTCCCGCACGGCGTCGGCCAGGCCGTGGCGGGCGGCCAGGGCCGTCCCCTCCGGGCCCAGGGCGTCCAGGTCGGCGGCCAGCCCGGCCAGGCGTCCCAGGGCGCGGCCGATGAAGTCGATGTTGCCGCCCACGTACTGGATGGGGGTGTTGATCTCGTGGGCCAGCCCGCCCGCCAGGTGGCCGATGGCGTCCAGGCGCTGGGAGGCGGCCAGCTGGAGCTCCATGGCCTTGCGGGCGGTGATGTCCTGGCAGGTGCCCACGGCCTGGGGCGCGCCGTCGCCCGGGGCGGGTTCGGGCTCCAGCCGGAGCAGGAGCACGCGCTCGTCTCCGGCGGCGTCGCGGCGGCGGAACTCCAGGCGACGGTGCCGGCCGTGCAGGGCTTGCTCCAGGGCGTCGGCCAGGGCCTGGCGATCCTCGGGCCCGGCCAGGGCGGGCAGGGCCCCGGGCCCGGGGGGCGGGGCCTCGGCCGGGCGGCCCAGCACGCGGTTCATGCCGTCGGACCAGGCCAGCACCCGGCCCGCGGCGTCCAGGGTGAAGCTGCCCATGCGGGCCACGTCCTGGGCCCGGTCCAGGGCGCGGCGGCTGGCCTGGAGGTGCTCCAGGGTCTCGGCCAGGGCCAGGCGCTGGCGGTGCAGCTCCGCGAAGATGCGCACCTTGGCGCGCAGCAGGCGCGGGTCCACGGGCTTGAAGAGGTAGTCCACGGCCCCGCGGGCGTAGCCCTCCAGGGCGTCCTGCTCCTTGGGGTCCAGGGCGGTGACGAAGACGATGGGCGGCGGGTGGCCGCAGCAGCCCGCGCGCAGGTGGTCCGCGGTCTCGAAGCCGTCCATGCCGGGCATCATCACGTCCAGGAGCACCATGGCCAGGTCGTGGCGGGCGGCCATCTCCAGGGCCTGGGGGCCGCTGTCCGCCGCCAGCACCTCAATGTCCCCCAGCCCCTCGATGAGCCGTCGGATGACGAGCCGGTTGGTCTCGTCGTCGTCCACCACCAGGACCTTGCAGACGGGCGGGGTCATGGCCGACCCCGGCCGTCCTCGGCCCCGGCCTCCGGCGCGCCCACGGGCAGCCGCACCACGAAGCGCGTGCCCGCGCCGGGCTCGGACTGGAAGTCGATGCTGCCGCCGTGCTTCTGGATCACGGCCAGGGTGATGGCCAGGCCCTGGCCCGTGCCCTTGCCCACGGGCTTGGTGGTGAAGAAGGGGTCGAAGATGCGCGACTGGTTCTCGGGCGGGATGCCGCAGCCGGTGTCCGTGACCTCGATCTCCACCCCGCCCGGCCCCGGACGGGTGCGCACGGTGATGGTCCCCTTGGCCCCCGTGCCGCTCACCATGTCGCCGATGGCGTGGGCCGCGTTGACGATGAGGTTGAGCAGCACCTGGTTCAGGTCCCCGGGCACGCAGCGCACGATGGGCAGGTCCGGGGCCAGGTCCATCTCCAGGTCGGCCACGTACTTCCATTCGTTGCGGGTGATGGTCACCGTGTTCTGCACGGCGTCGTTGATGTTGACCTGCTTCTTCTCCTCCACGTCGGGGTGGGAGAACTTCTTCATGGCCAGCACGATGGAGGCCACGCGCTCCACGCCCTCCACGCTGTCGCGCAGGGCGTCGCGGCTCTCGGCGAAGAGCATGTCGGGCTTGGTGCGGGCCACGGTCTCGTCCACCCGGGCCAGGGCCGCGTCCAGCTCCGGGCTGCGCTGCGGCAGGGCCCGCACCAGGCCCGCCAGGGCCTGGTGCGCGGTGTGGAGCTCCTCGCCCCGGCGCATGGCCAGCTCGAAGAACTTGAGGTTGCTGCCCACGTACTGGATGGGGGTGTTGATCTCGTGGGCGATGCCCGCGGCCAGCTGGCCCACGCTCTCCAGCTTCTGGGCGTAGGCCAGGCGGCGCTCCAGGGCCTTGCGCCGGGAGGCGTCGAAAAAGATCTTCACCAGGCAGTCCCGCCCGCCCATGCGCACCGGCAGCACCGAGCAGACCACCGGCACCATCTGACCGTCGCGCCGGGTGAGCAGCAGCTCCTTGTGCAGGGTCTTCTCCTCCAGGAGCTGGCAGGGGGTGTCCGGGCGGTTGTCCTCGCGCAGGCAGAGCAGGCCCACGGCGTCCCGGCCCACGATCTCGTCGCGGGACAGGCCCAGCAGCCGCTCGCCCACGCCGTTGACGTCCATGACCCTGCGCTGCTCGCGGTCCACGAAGTAGATGGCCGCCTCCATGCCGTCCACGATGCTCTGGAGCAGGGCGCGCTGCTCGCGCACCTCCTCCTCGCTGTGCTTGCGGGCGGTGACGTCCAGCCCGATGACGGAATATCCCTGGACGCAGCCGTCCTCGCCGAAGCCCGGGGTGTAGTGGACCTCGTAGACGCGGCGCTGGCCGGTATCCGGGTCGTCGAGGAAGTTTTCGTGGGTGCCGGCCTCGCCGCGCAGGGCCCGCTCCATGTCCGGCCGGGCCTTTTCCAGGCTTTCGCCCACCAGGACCTCCGCCACGGGGCGGCCCTCGATGTCCGCCCGGGAGCGGTGGAGCATGCGGGCGAAGGCGTTGTTGACGAACTGGTAGCGCAATTTCTGGTCCACGTAGCCGAGCAGGGCCGGGATGGAGTCGATGACGGTGCGCAGCAGGTCGCGCGGGGCTCCCAGGCAAAGGCTCGGGGGGGTGTCCGGGGTGGCGTCCGGGGGGGGCTTGGGCATGGGGACTCCTGGCTGCGCCGGGCGCGGGAGATTCCCGCCCGGATATAGGTCCTTATACCCTACACTCCTCGCGGACTTTGGGCAACAGGGCGGGTCGGGAAAGGCGGGTCTGCGGAGGGGGAGGGGGACCGACGGGGCGGGCGT
>JBFWIY010000218.1:0-5637 GCA_050255855.1 Desulfovibrionaceae bacterium | reverse complement strand
ATCTGACCTGCTCGTGCGCGCATTCCGCACCGTGGACATCGACGTCCCCGGGCTGCGGCGCTTCAAGTTCGGCCGGGTGGAGGGCGTCACCGCCACCTTCGACGGCAAGCCCCTGGACCTGGGCCCGGCCGGGACCCGGACCATCCACCTGCCCAAGGAGCCCTAGGCTCCGGGCGGTCCCAAGGGACCCGGACGCATGGACTTCACCGGCAAGGCCCTGGTTTTGCGCACCGGCCGCTTCAAGGAAGCCGACGTCTGGCTGCGCCTGCTCTCGCCCTCCCAAGGATTGTTCACCGCCTTCGCCTTCGGGGGACTCCGGAGCCGCCGCCGCTTCTGCGGCTGCCTGGAGCCCATGAATCTTTCGCTCTTCACCGTGGGCCAGGGGCGGCGCGGGGACTATCTGATGCTTCAGGAGGGCTCGCTGCTCAACGGCTTCCCGGGCATCAAGGCCGACGCCGGGCGGCTGGGCCTGGCGGCCCACTGCCTGCGCTTCGTGGAGGCCTTCATGGAGGGGCCGGGCGAGGCCCGGGCCTGTTTCGACCTGCTGGTGGAGACCCTGGAGGTGCTGGAGGCGGGCGCGGGCGGGGGCATGCTGCCCGCCTGGTTCAAGGCCGCCGCGGCCTTCGGCGAGGGCTACCGGCCCCAGCTGGCGACCTGCGGCGAGTGCGGCCGCGGCGTCCAGGACTTTGACACGCTCCGGTTTTTCGTACAGAAAGGCCGGGTCCTGTGTCCGGCCTGCGCGGCCGGGCAGGGCGGGGCCGGGGGGCTGGCGGTGACGCGCGGCACCCTGGGGGCCCTGGACTGGGTGGTGACCCACCGCCCGGCGGACTGGGCCGGACTCTCCCTGGACCCCCGGGTGGCCCGGGAGTGCCGCCGGGTCATCGATGAATTCGTGGCCTTCCACCTGGGCCTGGCCTGGGAGGACGGCTCGTACCGCAACGTATAGAGAGAACGAGGCGCTCCATGCATTTTCAGGACGCGATTTTGAACCTGCAACGGTTCTGGGCCGACTACGGCTGCGTCGCCTTCCAGGGGTACGACACCGAGGTGGGCGCGGGCACCTTCAACCCCTCCACCTTCTTCCGGGTCATCGGGCCCGAGCCCTGGAAGGTGGCCTACGTGGAGCCCTCCCGCCGCCCCACCGACGGGCGCTACGGCGAGAACCCCAACCGCCTGCAGCACTATTACCAGTTCCAGGTCATCCTCAAGCCCTCGCCGGACGACGTGCAGGACGTCTACCTCAAGAGCCTGTCCGTGCTCGGCATCGACGCCAAGAAGCACGACATCCGCTTCGTGGAGGACGACTGGGAGTCGCCCACCCTGGGGGCCTGGGGCCTGGGCTGGGAGGTCTGGCTCAACGGCATGGAGGTCACGCAGTTCACCTACTTCCAGCAGGTGGGCGGCATCGACCTCGCGCCCGTGAGCGTGGAGATCACCTACGGCCTGGAGCGCATCTGCATGTATCTCCAGGAGAAGGAATCGGTCTACGACCTCTCCTGGAACGACCACGTCACCTACGGGCAGGTCTACCACCAGAACGAGGTGGAGCAGAGCAAGTACAACTTCGAGCTGTCCGACAAGGCCATGCTCCTGGACCTGTTCAATAAATACGAGGCGGAGTGCAACCGCATCTGCGAGGCGGGCCTGCCCTGGCCGGCCTATGACTACTGCCTCAAGTGCTCCCATACCTTCAACCTGCTGGACGCGCGCGGGGCCATCTCCATCACCGAGCGCACCGCCTACATCGCCCGGGTCCGCGCCCTGGCCTCGGCCGTGGCCGCCCTTTACGCCGCCCAGCGCGAGGCCATGGGCTACCCCATGCTTCCGAAAAAATAGGACGCCGCCATGCCCACCTTTGTCTTCGAAATTGGCTGCGAGGAGATGCCCGCCCGGTTCGTGCCCGGGCTGGCCGCCGAGCTCAAGGACCTGCTGACCCGCTTCCTGGGCGAGGCCATGATCGTCGCGGGCGAGCTCGTGAGCTACGCCACGCCCCGGCGCATCGCCGTGCTGGCCCCCGGCCTGGCCGCGACCCAGCGCGCCGAGACCGAGGAGGTCACCGGCCCGCCCGTGCGCGTGGCCTATGGCCCGGACGGGGCCCTCACCAAGGCGGGCGAAGGCTTTGCCCGCACCCAGGGCGTGGACCCCGCGGACCTCTACACCGTCACCACGCCCAAGGGCGAGTACCTGGCCGTGCGCAAGGCCAAGGGCGGCGGGGCCAGCATCGACATCCTGCCCGGCATCTGCCGGCGCTGCATCGCCTCCCTGAGCTTCCCCAAGAAAATGCACTGGGGCTCCTACGACTTCACCTTCGGCCGCCCCATCCGCTGGCTGCTCGCCCTGCTGGACGAGGCCGTGGTGCCCTTCGAGGCCGCCAACCTGACCTCCGGCCGCCTCACCTGGGGCCACCGCGTCATGGGCCCCGGCCCCTTCGAGGTGCCCGCCGCCGCGGACTGGCTGGCCGTGGTGCGCGAGCAGGGCCACGTGGCCCCGGACCCGGCCGAGCGCATGGCCGTCATCCGGGAGCGCGGCGCGGCCCTGGCCGAGGCCGCGGGGGGCCGGGTGGTCTGGAACGACCGGCTCCTGGGCGAGGTGGCCAATCTGGTGGAATGGCCCGAGCCCTGCCTGGGCCGCATCGGCGACCGCTACCTGGAGCTGCCGCGCGAGGTGCTGCTCACCAGCATGGAGCAGCACCAGAAGAGCTTCGGCGTGGAGGGGCCCGACGGCCGCCTGCTGCCGTATTTCCTCACCACCCTGAACCTGATCCCCCCGGACGAGGCCCTGGTGCGCAAGGGCTGGGAGCGCGTGCTCAAGGCCCGGCTGGAGGACGCCCGCTTCTTCTGGGAGGCGGACACCGCGTCCAGCTTCGACGCCTGGCTGGGCAAGCTGGAGAACGTGGTCTTCATCGGCCCCATCGGCACCATGGGCGACAAGGCCCGCCGCCTGGAGCGGCTCTGCCTGAAGATCGCCGCCAGGCTCCCGGGCCTGACCCCGGCCGAGGTCCAGGACCTGGGCCGCGCCGGACGCCTGGCCAAGGCCGACCTGGTGTCCGACATGGTCCTGGAGTTCGACACCCTCCAGGGCATCATGGGCGGCATCTACGCCCGCCGGTTCGGGGAGTCCGAGACCGTGGCCCAGGGCGTGTACGAGCAGTACCTGCCCGCCGGGCCGGACACCCCGGCCCCCTCCACCCTGGCCGGGGCCGTGGTGGCCCTGGCGGACAAGGCCGACACGCTGGCCGGGTGCTTCGGCCTGAAGATGATCCCCACCGGGGCCAACGACCCCTACGCCCTGCGCCGCGCGGCGCTCGGCGTCTGTCGCGTCATTTTGGAGCACGGCCTGCGCCTGGACGTGGGCGAGCTGCTGGGCTGGGCCCAGACGGGCTACGGCGAGGCCAAGTGGAAGCTGCGCCCGGCCGAGGCCCTGGACAAGCTGCTGGACTTCTTCTCCGGCCGCCTGCGCGCCTTCTTCACGGGCAAGGGCTTCGACACCCGGGTGGTGGACGCGGCCATCGGCGCGGGCTTCACCGACGTGCGCACGCTCGCCCTGCGCGTGGCCGCCCTGCAGGAGTTCAGCAAGGCCACGGACTTCGAGCGCGCCGTGCTGACCTTCAAGCGCGCCGCCAACATCATCCGCAAGCAGGCGGACGAGGCCGGGGTGACCATCACCGGGGCCTTTGAGGAGGGCCTGTTGCAGGAGCCGCAGGAACAGGCCCTGGCCGCGGTCCTGGCCGAGGCCGCCCCGCGCATGGACGAGCTTTGGGGGCGCGACGACTTCGACGGCCTCTTCGCCCAGCTGGGCGACCTGCGCCCCGCGGTGGACGCCTTCTTCGACCACGTGATGGTCATGTGCGAGGACGAGTCCCTGCGCGCCAACCGCCTGAATCTGCTGGGCGCGCTGGTCTCCCGGCTGGGGCGGCTGGCGGACTTCGCCCTGTTGCAGGTGTAGAAAAAAAGGCCGCCCGGCGGCCGTGGTTCCCGGTTCGGGGGTTGACAAACCTCGCCGGGCTGGATAAAGGCACTTCTTCTCTCGGACCGATTACCTAAAAGGAGTGAGAGGCATTGGCTAATCACGCATCCGCCGTCAAGAGGCACCGTCAGAGCCTGAAGCGCAACGAGCACAACCGCGCCGCCCGCACCCGCGTCAAGAACGTCGTCAAGGACGTCCGCACCGCCGTGGAGTCCAAGGACAAGGACGCCGCCGTGCAGGCCCTGCGCGCCGCCACCAGCGTGCTGGACAAGGCCGCCGGCAAGAACGTGCTGCACAAGCGCAACGCCGCCCGGCGCATCGCCCGCCTCCAGAAGGCCGTCAACGCCCTGTAGGGCGCCCGCCTCCCTTGGCGCATCAAGCCCGTTGCACTCGCCGTGCGACGGGTTTTTTGCGTTTGGCATCCTTCCGGCTTTCGGGTAGGTTCCGAGGGCGGAGTCCTGTAGCAAAATCGGGGGCCCAAGCGTGCGCATCATCATCGTCGGGGCAGGAGAGGTCGGCTTCCACGTGGCCAGGCGGCTGGCCGTGGAGAACAAGGAAGTGGTGGTGGTGGACAAGGACGCCGAGGCCCTGCGCAAGGTCTCGGAGGCCACCGACGTCCAGACCGTCCACGGCTCCGGGTGCAGCCCCCGCATGCTGGAGCAGGCGGGCATCCGCGAGGCCGACATCCTGCTGGCCGTCACCGACTCCGACGAGATCAACCTCATCGCCTGCCTCTTCGCCAACACGCTGGCCCCCGGGGCCACCAAGCTCGCCCGCATCCGCAGCGAGGAGTACACCGAGCACAAGAACCTGCTCACCCGCGGCAACCTGGACATCACCAAGATCATCAACCCGGACCAGGAGGTGGTGGACGCGGTGCTCCGCCTCATGAGCGTGCCCGGGGCCGTGGAGATCAACGAGTTCGCCGGGGGCAAGATCCGGCTCATCGGCCTCAACCCCCCGGAGCAGAGCCCGGTTATCGGGGTCAAACTCCTGGACCTGCGCGCGGTCATCGGCGAGGTGCCCGTGGTGGTGGCCGCCCTGGTGCGCGAGGGCCAGCTCATCGTGCCCCGCGGCGACGACCGCATCCTCAAGGGCGACACGGTCTACATCGCCTGCGAGATCACCAACCAGGACGAGATCCTGGAGCGCTTCGGCATCCAGGTGGAGCCCATCCGCAGCGTGCTCATCGTGGGCGGGGGCAACATCGGGTACAAGCTGGCCAAGGCCCTGGACAACAAGTTCTTCCACACCCGGGTGGTGGAGCGCGACGGGGAGCGCTGCCGGTTCCTGGCGGAGAAGCTGGACCGGCCCATCGTGCTGCACGGCAACGGCACGGACCAGGAGCTGCTGGCCGAGGAGAACGTGGGCCAGCTGGACCTGGTGGTGGCGGTCACCGGCGACGAGGAGATGAACATCCTCTCCTGTCTGCTGGCCAAGAGCATGGGCGCGCGCCAGACCATCACCCGCATCAACAATTTCGCCTACCTGCCCCTCATCGGGCCCATCGGCATCGACCACATGGTCTGCCCGCGCCTCTCGGCCATCAACTCCCTGCTGCACTACATCCGGCGCGGCCAGGTCATCTCCACGGCCTCGCTCCAGGCCGAGGAGGCCGAGGTCCTGGAGGCCATCGCCCAGGAGAAGTCCGGGGTGGTGGGCAAGCCGCTC
>JBFWIY010000217.1:0-5661 GCA_050255855.1 Desulfovibrionaceae bacterium | reverse complement strand
GGACCCGGACGATCTGCGCTATTCCCGCCTGCTGGCCGACGCCCTGGGCATCCGGCTGGTGGAGGTGCCCGCGCGGCTGGACGAGGCCGAGACCTGGGCCGCCTACCGGGACATCCTGGCCCACTTCGAGGTGCCGGTGTACCTGGGCCTGGTGGTGCTGCCGGGGTATCTGGTCTGCCGCAGGATGGCCGAGGACGGGGTGCGCGTGGCCCTGGACGGCACGGGCGGGGACGAGGTCCTGGGTGGGTATCCGGGCTATTTCCAGCTGGCCCTGGAGAACTCCATGCGCGCGGGCAAGGTGGCCCAGGCCTTCCGGCTCAAGCGCATGGTGGACCAGCGCGCCAGCCTGCGCTCCCACGGGTTCGTGTCCGGCTGGCTGCGCTTCCTGCGGCGCACGGCCTTTCCCCATCGCCGCCCGCGCGAGGCCCAGATCACGGATTCCCGGGCCGCCTTCTTCGCCCGCTACGCCCGATGCGCCGACGCTGCGGGCCTGGAGGGGATCATCAGGGAGTGCTTCTGGCGCGACCGCCTCACCGAGGTGGAGGCCATGCAGGAGTACGACCTGAAAAAGGGGCAGATGCCCACCTATCTCTACATCAACGACCAGGTGTCCATGATCCACTCGGTGGAGACGCGCAGCCCGCTCATGGACTATCGGCTCTACAAGTACCTGCGCCTGCCCCTGGACCTGAAGTTCCGGGACGGGTTCAACAAGTACCTGCTGCGCAAGGCCCTGCCCGCCTCCGTGCCGGACGCGGTGCGCTGGCGCGCGGCCAAGGCGGGCTTCGCCCTCAAATCGCCGGACATCTTCGCCGCGCGCCGGGGGGAGATGGAGGCCTGCGTGCGGGCCTCGGCCCTGCTGGGCGACCTCTTCGATATGGACGCCCTGCTGTCCGGCCTGGCCCCCCTGGCGGGCAGGAGCCACTTCAAGGAGCTCCTGGAGCACCTCTATTCCGTGGCCCTGCTGGAGACCCTGGTCCCCATGCGGGCGTAGGGCCTACAGGGCGTAGCCGTACTGCGCCAGGGGCAGGCCGGTGGCGCGGGCCAGGGCGGCGTTGGACTCCCGGAACAGGGCGCAGAGGCGTTCGTCCCAGTCCGGCGGGATGTCGATCCGCACCGGCGCGGGCTCGCGGTGGCGGTTGGAATGGATGGCCCCGGCCAGACGCAGCAGGGCCGGACAGGCGGCCAGCCAGCTCCCCCGGGTCCTGAGCCCGTGCATGTAGAGCTGCTTCTGGAGCCAGCGGTCCGCGCGCTGGGCGTTGAGCCGCTTCTCCCCCAGCCCGGCGTCCAGCCCGGCGTCGTACTCCATGCCCACGAAGGCGCAGAGCTCGCGCAGAAAGGCCGTGCGGTCGGCCCGGAACTGCTCGAAGAGCAGGAACTTGACGTTCTCCGGCCCGAAGGCCGCGGCCAGGCCCCGGGCCAGGTGGTGGTAGTGGCCCAGCCAGAGCCAGCCCCGCTCCCGGGCCAGCAGGCCGTGGTGGTAGTCCAGCCAGTCCTCGATGGAAATGAACCGGCCGTTGCACGGGGCGGGCAGGCCCTTGAGCTTGTTGTTGTCGTGGCCGTAGAGCGAGCGCAGGAAGGAGCGCTGCTCCCGGATGGTCACCAGGATGCGGCAGGGGGCGAAGGCCTGGCGCAGCCGGTCCATGATCTGGCCCTTGTCCCGGTCCGAGTCCAGGATGTTCTCGTTGGAGTAGAGCACGGGCCGGTCCCCGGCCTCGGCCAGGGCGGCGTCGGCGGCCCGGCGGGCGGGCTCCGGGTCCCAGGTCAGGCTGTCGCGCTGGAGCAGGTCCAGCACGGCCTGGCGGAACTCCGGGTGCGCCCCGCGCAGGTCGTGGCCCACGCCCAGGTAGCGCAGGCCCGGGTGGCGCGCGAAAAAGAGGTTCTGCAGGCTGGTGGTGGCGGTCTTGCCGACGCCGATGTGCAGGGTGAGCATGGCTGGTCATCCCTGTTTGCCGCCCCGGTGTCAAGGCGGGCTGCGTGGGGGAGAATGGAGAAGGGCGGCCGCGCCCCGGGCCGTCTGGACGCGGCGGCGCGGCTGGGGTATGAGTCCGGCCGAGCATGAGCGAACGTTTTCTCCCCTCTTCGACGCGGCCCTGGGCGCGGCGGGACGAGACCGGATGGATTGTCTGGGCCTTTGGCCACGCCTTTGCCCAGGGGCGACGGCTGCCCGCCGCCGAGCTGGCGCGCCGGGCCGCGGGGCTGCTGGCCGCCGGGGAGGCCCCGGCCGCCCTGGCCGCCGGGCTGAACGGCCAGTGGGCCCTGGCCGCCCAGGCCCCGGACGGGACCCTGTGGCTGGCCTGCGACCACATGCGCTCCCTGCCGCTTTTGTACCAGTCGATCCCCGGCGGCCAGGGCTCGGACGAGGCCGACCGCCTCACCTCGGCCGGGACCCTGGACCCGGATTCCGTCATCGAGTTCGTCCTGGCCGGGTACGCCACGGGCCCGCACACCCTGTACGCCGACGTGCGCACCGTGCAGTCCGGCGAGGTGGTGCGCCTGGGCGCGGAGGGGGCGGGCGGGACCATCGAGGCCGCTCGCCACCACCTGCATTGCTGCACCTACGAGGCCGACGCCGAGGGCCCCGAGGCCCTGGCGGCCCTGGACCAGACCCTCATGGACGCCTGCGCCCGGGCCCTGGAGGTCGTGGACGGGCGGCAGATCGCCCTGCCGCTCTCCGGCGGGCTGGATTCCCGCTGCCTGGTCTCCTGCTTCCGGCGGCTGGGGTACGACAACCTGGCCTGCTTCGCCTACGGCCTGCCCGGCAACCGGGAGATGGTCAAAAGCCGCGCGGTGGCCGAGGCCCTGGGGGTGCGCTGGTTCCCGGTGTCCTACGACCCCGCGGAGCTGGCCCGCGATCTGGCGAGCGAGTCCCAGGCCCGGTTCCGCCGCTTCTCGGCCCAGGCCTGCGCCATGGCCTGCCTCACCGAGTGGACCGCGGTGCGCCGGGTCTGCGAGGAGGGCCTGGTGGACCGGGACGCCGTGTTCCTGTCCGGCCAGTCCGGGGACTTCATCAACGGCAGCCACCTCAAGTACCTGCTGGACCCGGAGTGGCGCGCCGACCCCCTGGACGTGGCCGGGGCCATCCGCGCCAAGCACTATTCCCTGTGGCTGGACCTGGCCCGGCGGCCCGACCTCCAGGCGGTCTGCCAGCGGCGCACGGCCGAGGTCATGGCGGGCTGGCCCACGGCCACCCTGCCCGAGGCGGCCGCGGCCTACGAGCACTGGGAGAACCAGGAGCGCCAGCTCAAGTACGTGGCCCAGGGCGGGCGGCTCTTCGAGTTCTTCGGCCACGACTGGCTCATGCCCCTGTGGGACCGGGAGGTCATGGACTTTTTCCGGCCCGTGTCCCTGGGGCTCAAGCTGCGCGGCTATCTCTACGCCAAGACCCTGGCGACCTTTGATCCGTATGGGGTCTTCGCCGGGGATATGCCCAGGGCGCGCTTCGACCGCGCCGCCGCCGCGGCCGAGCAGGCCCGGCTGGCCGCGCGGCCGGGCCGCCGCCTGCGCCGCCTGGTCTCCGGCCTGCCCGGTCTGGGGGACCTGCTCTGGCGGCGGGAGCGCGAGCGGGTCTTCCGCCACCACCGGCGCTACGATCCTCTGGGATTCGCCCAGGCCTACCCCGAGGCCGAGTACGTGAACCGCGACCCGGGCAAGCGCCACTCCCTGGCCCTGTGGGTGCGCGACTACCTGGCCGAGGCCCACGGGGTGGACCTGGCGCGCCTGGGCCGCTGAGTCGCTGCGTCGCTGGACCGGCCCGGGTTGACCGCGCGGGCGAATTGAACCACAACAGGCCCGGCCGGGGCGCGTCCGCCCCCTTTTCCGAGGAGCCGCCATGTCCCGCGTCGTCGCCATCCACCAGCCCAATTTCTTCCCCTGGCCGGGCTATTTCGCCAAGATCGCCCGGGCCGACGTGTTCATCTTCCTGGACGCGGTGGACTACCCGCGCTCCGGCTCGGGCATGGGCAGCTACACCAACCGGGTGAAGCTGAACATCGGCGGCGCGGCCCAGTGGTGGGGCTGCCCGGTGCACAAGCTCCCGGGCAAGCCGCCCATCCACGCGGTGGAGATCGACCGGGCCCAGCCCTGGGTGAAGAAGCGCCTGGCCACCCTGGAGCAGAGCTACGCCAAGGCCCCGCACTTCAAGGAATACCAGGAGCAAGTCCGGGCCTGGGTCGGCCTGGACGAGGCGCGCATCTCCACCTATAATATCGCCAACGTCCGGGCGCTGTGCCGGGAGCTGGGCATCGGCGCGGAGTTCGTGCTCCAGTCCGAGATCGGCTCCGAGGGCGCGTCCACGGACCTCCTGGTGGACCTCGTGCGCCGCACGGGCGGCGACACCTACCTGGCGGGCCGGGGCGCGGCCCTGCAGTACCAGGAAGAAGAAAAATTCCAGGCGGCGGGCATCGAATTGCGCTACATCGACTTCCACCAGCAGTCCTATCCCCAGGCCGGGACGACGGAGTTCCTGCCCGGGCTCTCCATGCTCGACGCCCTGTTCAACCTGGGCGCGGCCGGGGCGGCCGGGTGGCTGGCCGCCTGCATCGGGACCCACGAGACCCGGGGGGCGGACGGGTGAGCGCCGCCGCCGCGGTCGTCATGGCCGGGCCCCGCGTGGCCCTCACCGAGGTGCGCCCCGCGGACCTGCCCCGGATGCTGGAGTGGATCAACGACCGGGCCCTGGTGGAGCTCTCCGCGCCCTTCAAGCCCGTGAGCCCCGAGGCGCACCGGCGCTGGTTCGAGTCCGTGCAGGGCCGCGACGACCTGGCCCTCTTCGCCATCCGCGAGGTCCCGGCCGGGCGGCTCATCGGCTCCTGCCAGCTGCGCCGCATCGACCCCCGGCATCACAGCGCGGAGCTGACCATCCGCATCGGCGAGGCCGACTGCCGGGGCCGCGGCCTGGGCACCGAGGCGGTGCGCCTGCTCGTGGCCCACGGCTTCGCGGCCCTGGACCTGAACCGCATCTGCCTGCACGTGTTCGCCGACAACCAGCGGGCCGTCCGGGCCTACGAAAAGGCCGGATTCGTCCGGGAGGGCCTCATGCGGCAGCACAGCCGCATCGGCGGCGCGTACAAGGACGCCGTGCTCATGGCCCTGCTGCGCGAGGACTTCCGGCCCGAGGAGACCGAGTCATGAGCCGACGCATCCTGGTGCTCTCCCCCCATCCCGAGGACGGCGAACTGGGCTGCGGGGCCAGCGTGGTCCGCGCCCTGGCCGACGGGGCCGAGGTCTTCTGGGCGGTGTTCACCATCGCCGAGCAGTCCACCCCCCCGCCCTTCCAGCCCGACGAGCAGCGGCGCGAGATGCTCCGGAGCACCGCCATCCTCGGGGTGAAGCCCGAGAACATCCAGGTGCACGACTGGGCCGTGCGCACCTTTCCGGAACACCGCCAGGAAATATTGGACGAGATGATCCGCATTCGCAAGGCCGTGAAGCCGGACCTGGTCTTCTGCCACAGCCGCGACGACGTGCACCAGGATCACCAGACCATCTGCCGCGAGGCGATCCGCGCCTTCAAGCAGTCCACCATCCTGGGCTACGAGCTGCCCTGGAACCTGCCCACCTTCCGGGCGGACCACTTCATCGAGGTCAGCCCCGACCAGGCCGAGAAAAAGGCCGCGGCCGCGGGCTGCTACAACTCCCGCAGCTTCCGGCCCTACCTCT